>CAMIYN010000025.1 GCA_946403075.1 uncultured Lachnospiraceae bacterium
CATAGTATATATTGGATATGGCAACTTCCACAATTGACTATTAATTGCATCTTTATCTGCATCTTTACTACTATATAAAAGTATTATTAATGAATCAGAGTTATTTTTCACATATTCAGTTATATATTTATCACCTTTCATCAAATAATTCACAGTTTTGTTCCTTGAACCAAATATCAAACATATTATAAATAATATAGAAATATATTTAAATTTAAAATTATCAAATAACAAATATAACATACTAAAAATCAAAATAGCAATAAAAGGATATATATTAAATAAATATCTTGAAAAAGTAAATTTTACAGTTAAACAAATTAATAAAAAATAAAAAAAAGTAATTAATAAAATACAACTAAATAATTTTCTCTTTTCAAAATCAATCAACTTTTTCTTAAATAACAAATATATAAAAAATATTAAAATACATAAACACAATAAAAATACTATGAAGTATCCAAAATATGCCTGAACTATTGTAGAAAAAAGAGATTTGATTTTATCATAAAAGTTTAAAATCTCAACACTATTAATACTATGTAAACCATCTCCTGTCATTATATGAGATTTCATTTCGGGAAAAATCATATATGAAATAAAAAAAGATATTAATATAGTAAATAATAAACTAAAAAGAGTTTTGAAGTCTTTTTTTGTTATAAAATCTACAAAAAAACAAAAAAGAGATAATCCTGAAAAAATATAAAAATGATATTGTGTAAGCCCACCAAGTAAAAAAATCAAAAATACTGATATTAAAAATTTATAATCAATCTGTTTTTTATTTTCATCTTTACTTTTTTTATATAAAATTATAAAAAACGACAAAGAAAAAAACTGTAATAATATATACATTCTTGTAAAAACCAAAACATTTATTGAGCCATAAAAAAATAAATACATAATTGAAAAAAGTGTAGAAAAGTATTTATTATCAATTAATTCATTTATAATATATTTAATCTCAAAAAATAAAAACAACATAAAAACAATATTAATTGATAACCCAATCCATTTACTAAACTTATTTTTAAATATTGATGAAATAATATGTATTAAAATATAATAAAATGGTGGATGAGTATCATGTTTTTGGTTAAAAAAAACATTTTTAAAATCAAACTCTCCACCACTTTTTACAGCAGTATAATTTAATAAAACTTCATAACCTGTATATATTTTATAATCATCTTCTATTAATTGAAATGAATTATTTGATAACCCATAAGTGAATAATTCATCGATATGAAAATTTTCTTTTGAAGACACATAAAAAGATGTTATTATAAGAACTAAAATACTTAAAATTATTGTATATAATAAGTTTTTATTAATTTTAATATTTTTTTTATTTACTCTATGGTTCATATATATATTTCATATTAATTATTTCACCATTTTTTACTTCTATATTGCAAAGTGAAAACAAATCAGGTTGTGTATTATTTTTTATAAATTCATCACTAAAATATTCATTTATAGTAGGGTGAACTTCAATTATTCCAATGGCATCTTGGTCGATTTGATTTAAAAGAGTGATTTTTATATCATTTGATAATTTATATTTTACATAATCACTAATCTTATCATAAATTATGTCATTATTAAATTCAGATGCTAAATACTTACCATACTGGTTATCTTCACTAATAAAACAAGCATATTCATCATATTCTCTAATTACTTTTCTCACGGTATCAGAATAATATTCATCAGTATTTATATATTTAAATCCATTATCATCATAAAATACTGGGTCTTCAAATGATTTTTCATCAACTTTATTTAGAGTTGCCAATGTGTATAATTCACCCTCAACTTCTCTCGTAATAACATTTTTAGAATTAATTCTCATAACCCAATTTCCATTATTTATATCTATTTTTTTCTTACCACAAGAAATAAAAATAGTTAATGTTAAAATTAAGAGTATAAGTAAAAATTTTTTCATATTTTTTCTCCTAAATAATTTTTTAATTACTCACTCAATAAATCTTTAATTACTTCAGATGCAATAATTAATCCTGCTGTTGCAGAAACAAAAATTATTGACCCCGGCACATGCCTACCTGATTCATCTATTACATTTTTTTTAGATTCTTCTATGCTATATACAACTTTTAAATCTTTTATATTTCTCTTTTTACATTCACTTCTTATTACTTTTGCAAGAGGACAAATTTTTGTGTCATATATATCACTTACTTCTAAACACATTGGATTGATTTTGTTTCCAGTTCCCATAGATGAAATGATATTAATATCTAATCTTTTTGCTGTTTCTATTAGAATCATTTTATTTGATACTGTATCAATAGCATCTATTATATAATCATATTTTTTATAATCAATTAAATCTTTTGTTGATTCATTATAACAAAAATCATATTTATTAATTATGACATCTTTATTAATTTTTTTTAATCTCTCTTCCATCAAATCAACTTTTTTTTGCCCTATTGTATCAATTAGAGCAATTAACTGTCTATTTATGTTTGATTCTTTAACTACATCATTATCCAAAATATCAATTTGATGTATACCAGTTCTAACCAAACTTTCTGCAACAAATGAACCAACACCACCTAAACCAAAAAGAATTATTTTTTTATTTTTCAGTTTATCTATATAATCATTTCCATATATCATTTTTACTCTATCAAATTGATTATACATTTTTATCCACTAAATTTACTGAAAGAGTCGTATAAGGAATACTAATTCCATGTGCATCAAAAACTTTTTTATATCTCTCAATTAAACTATCTCTACATTTTATAAAATCTGTATTATTACAATAAACTCTAACTCTATATTGTATACTACTTGTTGAATAATTTGCAACTGCAATATAAATTTCTTGGTCTTTATCAACAAGTGGCTCTTCCATAATTGCCTCTCTAATTGCATATTTTACATCATCTATTGGTGCATCATATGAAGCATCAAGTATATGCTCTATTCTTCTCTGTGAAGTCTGTGTATAATTAATAATAATAGATGAACCCACTTTACTATTAGTTATATATATTATCTCATTTTTCGCAGTTTTTAATTTTGTAAGCATAAAACTTATATCTAAAACTGTCCCCTCAATTCCATCAATTGATACATAATCATCTATCACAAATGGTCTATTCACATATATAGAAATTGCATTTGCAAGATTTGACATTAAATTTTGAACTGCAAGAGAAATTGCTAAACCAAATATAGAAAATGCAGCAATTAGTGATGAAGTATTAATCCCAAGTGCACTTGCGACCATCATTATTGCAATGAATAATATAAAAATCTTAACCATCATAGTTATTATTTTTATAATATTTTTTTCTAAATGTGTTTTATTTATAAAAGTATCTAAAATTTTTAAAACACTTTTGTATATAAGATAACATCCTACTGCTATTAATATAGCAGCTGGAAATCTTGATAAATCAGCTCCAAGTGAAGCCCCAAGACTATCCCAAAAATTTGTTACATATCTAATACTTCCTTCCATATAATCCTCTCTATAAAATAAAAAATGCTACAATAAATGTAGCATTTATATAAAATTTATTCAAGCAATTTATTAATCTCTCTTGCCAAGTTCCTTATTTAATTCAAAAAGGCTTGCTTCATTTTTACCAAACAATTCATATTTATTTATTAATTCTTCTGCATTTACTTCTTCTTCCAATTGCTCTTTTACAAACCAATCAAGGAATTGCATTGTTCTATAATCTTTAACATCAAAAGCAGCATCATAAATTGTATTAATTAAACTAGTGACATACTGTTCATGCTTTAAGCCCTCTTTTAAAACTTCAATGTCATTTGTCAATTTCTTGTCTGGTTTAGCAATTGCTAAAAGTTCAACTTTCTCACCATTATCATGGAGATAGTCATAAAACTTAAATGCATGCTCCATTTCTTCATCTGCTTGATGTCTATACCATTTAGCAAATCCTGACAAACCTTTTCCACCAAAATAATTTGAAAAATCCAAATATAAATAGGCAGAATACATTTCTTTATTAATTTGCTCATTAATTAAGTTTTTTACTTTTTCATTTAACATAAAATCCCTCCATTTTATTTAATTTATAAAACCTTTATTTGTAAGGTAATTATCAATTGCTACTGGGTCATTAACACTTGAATAAAGCCCATCGTGAAATACTGCATTCCCAGCTTGTGTTTTTAAAAAATCTACAGACTCCACAAAATCTTTTGTATCCATATCAGTTGACTGTGATATACAATAAATATTTTTTCCAGTAAAGTCATATTGATTTAAAAATGTTGCGACTACCATAGGTGCAGACTCACACCAAATTGGATAACAAAGTATGATATCAGTGTAAGACTCCATATTGGAAACAGCTCCATCTATTGAAGGTCTTGCATTATCTTCTTTTTCTTTGAGTGCTTGACTAAAACATGCATCATATTCAGTAGGATATGCTGTAATTGGTTTTATTTGAAACAAATCAGCAATAGTTTTTCCAAGTATGTAATTCGCTTTGTTAGCAGAATCACCACCCCAAGAAAAATATGCTACCAAAGTTTTTCTCTCACTTATTGGAACAACACTTGCTGCTACTGTCTCACTTTCTACTATTGTCTCTTGCACGGTTTCAGCATCCTCTATGCTCACTTCTTCTACTACACTAGTCTCAACTTCCTCATTACTACTTTCTTCTGTTTCTTCAATATTTTCTCTTGTTGTGAGATAAAAACTTGCAAGTTCTTTACTATTTATCCAATCTATCATATTATTTGCAATAACTTCATTATTTAGTTCAAGGTGCATCATAGCACTATTTCCTGCAATATTTTCGCTTGGTAAATCAACTATTTTACAATCCCCACCATACTCATTTACTAAATCACAAAATTCATTTGCATATCGTTTTAGTTCAACATAATATTCAAGGACAGGCACATCTGTCACCTCATTTGGGATATTGTCTCCAAAATAAAATACTATTGGTCTACTAATAATTTCTTTGAAATCATCTTCTGAAACACTTGTAATTGTCATATTTTTATAAGCAATTTTTTTTGTAGTTGGTGCTTTTCCCTCAGGAAACACAAAATGTGATGGTTCTATTGCAATTATCGCTCTAACATTTTTATTTGTTTTTGCAACATTCCAAGCAATATCCGTTACATCAGAATGAGTTAGCAATACTGCATCATTTAAATTATCAAACAACTCACTGATTGCATTAGTCTCCAACTCTAAATCTCTATCACCTGTGCTTGGATTAATTTGTCTAAAGAATTGATTTAAATCAGATTCACTATTTGGAAATTTTGATCCACTATATACATCAGGCCACTCACCAATCCTATATGATGTATATATACTCTGATCATTTGTCTCAGTAGATATTTTTTTATCTTTACTCGTCTGTGATGCTTCCCCTGTTCTTGGCAAATCCACCAAATATACTCCAAACCTATTCTTTAAAAACAAGTTATTAAATCCATCTCTACCATCTGGAGTTGTCATATATGTAATTCTTGTTTGCTTGGAAGGTGGTAGCATAACTACATTTTTATTATTATATTCAACTGGTATTTGATAAAATACATTTGCATGGTCTGTGTGTGAAGTCTGCCCTTTCGGATCATTATAGCCCTTTATTGGATCATATACTCCCGATGTAGAGTTAACTTTTCCTCCAACACTATAAGTATTTTGGTCTCTTAATTTTATTATATTTACTCCATTGTTTTCTTCATCAACTATTCGTTCCAATCTATCGTTTTCTGCTCTAAGCTCACTTAACTCACTATTTAACTCACTATTCATTAAACTTAAACTTTCAAATTCAGATTCTAAAGTATTATTACTAACTGAGTCAAGATTAAATAGATTACCACAATAAGAAAAATTTAATAATATTAAAGCAATTACTAATGCTATTAATATCTTTTTTATTTTTGGATTTTTCATACTTACACCTCCTATAAAATCTAAATCTCACCAATCATTAGAAACGGTACTTCGCCCCCTGCTTTTTTCAGGTTCGCCTCTACAACTTTATCTACTATCTTGCTACGGGCTCGTGGTACTTCGCCCCTACGACTATCGCTACTTTCTTGCAAGCAGGCTCGCGATGCTTCACCCCTGCGACCTACATAAAATTATTTAGTTGCATTATATATTACCTTTTTTTTGTTTTCTTTTTTTTCTACTCTCTTTTTTTCTATTATTTAATTTCATCTCTTCCTTTATATAATCTATATTATCAACTCTATTTTCTTTTTTTGCAAAATCTTTTACATTAACTTCTGTATTTTTTCTCATATCATACCAAAGTGAGCCTGTTATGCATATAGAAGAAAAACTACCAGCTATTATTCCTATCATTATAGGTAATGCAAACATTTTTATACTATTAACACCCATTATATAAAGACAAAATACCATTATAAAAGTTGTGAGTGAAGTATT
The DNA here is from genome assembly GCA_946403075.1 of uncultured Lachnospiraceae bacterium. GTDB lineage: Bacteria > Bacillota > Clostridia > Lachnospirales > Lachnospiraceae > UBA3633. The sequence goes on from CAMIYN010000025.1 coordinate 6,455, forward strand.
AATACTTCTTGTAAATGTTTGAGTAACAGAAGAATTAACAATATTTTTTAGACTTTCTCCTCTCATTCTCCCAAAATTTTCTCTTATTCTATCAAATATAACTATAGTAGCATTAATTGAATAACCTACTATTGTAAGCATACAAGCAATAAAAGTTGAGTCAACTGTCCATCTAAAAATTCCATAGAAACCTATTGTTACAGCACAATCATGTATAAGTGCAATAACTGCACTACTTGCAAATCTTATGTCTTTAAATCTAAACCAAATATATATAAGCATTAATATAGTTGAAATAATAACTGCTATAGTAGCATCCATTCTCATTTGTGTTGATACTGCACCTGAAATATTTTCTGTCGTTATATTTTCTGGTAAAACTCCAAAAATTCTAGCCTGACTAGGACTTGCAACTGATGTAGTAGCAATTAATCTTTTCTCTATTTCTTCTCTTTCAGGCAAAGTCAAAGTTCTCGTTTTTACTATTACTTGATTTGTGCCTTGTGCTTTTTGATATTGTGTTGAATAATCATTTGTAACAGATTCAAATAATGGTATTACTTCATTATTAATTTCTTCTCTTGATAATTCTTCGTTAAAAATTATACTAGTAGAAGAACCACCTTGAAAATCCAATCCATAACTAAAAGCACCAATTTTATTTCTTACATTATTAAATATTGAAACAAGACCTATCAATATTACTGCTATTGATACAATGTATGTAATTTTTCTAAATCCTACAAAATCAAATATTCTTTTATCTTTTTTAGAACCAAATAATATTTCATTTGTTAATCCTAACTGTAAAAGAATGTTTAAAACAGATTTAGTTATGAGTAATGATGTAAACATTGATAAAATTATACCAAGTGCAAGTGTGGCAGCAAATCCTTTTATACTTCCTGTCCCTCTAAAAAACAAAACCATAGCAGCAATTAAGGTTGTTATATTTCCATCAAGTATTGCAGATAATGCTTTGTTAAATCCTTCCTTAACTGATGATAATACACTTTTACCTGCACCTATTTCTTCCTTTATACGGGTGAAAATTATGACATTGGCATCTACTGCCATACCTATTGACAATATAATACCAGCAATACCTGGAAGTGTAAGAGTTATATTAAATGAATATAATAAAAACAACATTAAACCTACATACATAATAAGGGCAATGTCAGCAGCAAAACCAGGAACTCTATAAATTAACAACATAAATATCATAACTATTATAAATCCAATTATACCTGCTCTTATAGAAGTAGATATTGCTTCTTCTCCAAGCTTCGCTCCTACTACATTTGATCTCAATTCTTTTAATTCTATTGGAAGTGCACCTATCCTTATTGTAGAGGCAAGTCTCTCTGCTTGTTCCAAATTTTCCATACCAGTTATTTGTGCTCTACCATCTGATATTACAGATTGAACTGTAGGAGCAGAAACAACCCTACCATTATATAATATATATATAACTTGTCCTAAATTTTCTTCTGTCGCTACAGCAAATTTTTCTTTTCCCTCTTCTGAAAATGTCAAATCAACTGCATATACAGTTTGATTCATATTGTCTTGATACATTCCACCTCTTGCAGAAATAACATCCTCGCCTGTCAAAACAATTTGGCTTTCTTCATAAGTTGGCAATGCATCATAATCATATTCAACATTAGAATCAGCAGATTGTATTAAAGTTCCTTCCGAACCATCACCGCCAATAGTTATACTTCCATCTTCGCCTCTTGTGACATTTGCTCCTTCTATTTTTACATTTGGTCCAAGTATACTTTCAACATCATTTGCTTCAGAAGAAGTGGCAGTCGCTTCACTATTTGTAGAAATCTTTTCTGGAAAAACCAAATCTCCTTCAACAAAATACAAATTACCCGGTTCCCCTAATTCTGACAATATTGTATTTGCATCACTTACACCCGGTATATCAATATTAATTTTATCATTTCCCTCTTGATATACTTCTGCTTCGGTAGAATAATCTTGAGCCTTTAATTGCATTTTATATACAGCATCACCCATTTGCTCATTAGTTGGATGGGTTGCAGATTGATAAGTAATAGATACTCCACCAGCCAAATCGAGACCTAATTTTATCTCTGGCATAGATTTATATCCTAAATACAAAAGACCAGCAGTCATAGCAAGAACTACCAAAAATTTAATTAATCCAGAAACTATTTTTTTCATTTATAAACTCTCCTTAATAACTTCATAAGCATTATTCAAAATCTCAAACTAGTATTTTATCATTATTACTCTTTTTTTTCAATACTATATGGAAGAAACAATCTAACTTTAGAAATACGATTATTATCCATTTTTTCAACTCTTAAATGATAATCTCCATAGTCAACTTCTTCTCCTCTCTCTGGAACTTTTTCTATACTACTTATAACTACCCCACCTATTGACTCAAACTCACTACTCTCTATATTAGTTCCAAGTTTTTCATTTATATCATCTAATCTAACCGATCCATCAATCACATATTCATAATCATTTATTTTTTTTATCTCTTCATCTTCTTCTGCATCATATTCATCTTTTATATCACCTACTAATTCTTCTAATATATCTTCCATAGTGACCATCCCAGATGTTATACCATATTCATCAAGAACTATAACTATGCCATTTAAAGTTTTTTTCATTTCATTTAAGGTATCTATAACTTTTTTATTTTCATACAAGAAATAGGGTTCTCTCAATATATCTTTTATCTTAAACTTTTTTATATCATTTACATACGAAAAGAAATCTTTTAAAATAACTATTCCTATAATATTATCTATACTCTCTTCATAAACTGGTATTCTTGTATATTTTTCAACTCTAAATATTTTTTCAAGTTCTTCATAATTTGCATTTATGTCAACACAAATCATATCAACTTTTGGTGTCATTATATCCTTTAAATTCAAATCTCTAAATTCAAACACATTATGAAGTATCTTTTTTTCTTCTGATTCTATAACTCCTTCTTTATGTGAAATGTTTACCATTGTTTTTAATTCTTCTTCTGTCACCAATTCTACTTCACTTTCAACACTTGTATGAAAAGGTTTCAAAAATATATTTGAAATAAAATTTAAAATTTTAACTAATGGTTTTAGGATAAATACAAAAAAATCTATACATCCAACAAAAAATATCATTATTCTCTCAGGATATTTAGCAGCTATACTCTTTGGTGTAATTTCACCAAACACAAGTAAAATAAATGTTAATATCCCTGTGAGTATAACTATGTTGATATTTTTTAAATAAAAAGAAAAAAATAATGCAGCAACTGTTGACAAACTGACATTCACTACATTATTCAAAATAAGAGTAGTTGATATAACTCTCTGTTGAATATCTTTTAATTTCAAAGCCTTTTTTGCACTTTTTATACCACTGTCACAAAAACTCTGTAATTTAATTTTGCTACTTGCTGTTATTGCTGTTTCTATACAAGATGCTATAGCAGAAAAAAACAATAGAACCACCATAGCTACTAACATAATCGACGGCACTGCGTCCATAAAATATATAATCTCCTTAACTGTTTTTTACAAACTTAGATATATAAGTTGGAGCTACATCACTATCCTTTTCATGGAAACACTCTATTACCATGAGTTTATTATCAACATTTCTCAAATAATAGTCATATTTCAAAATTCCATATGGGTATTGTTCATCCAATTGAACATGTTTATATACTTCTCCCCCAACTACTACATTATTGATTCTACTATTTGGTGCAAATTTTTTTGCTATCTGTTCTATTGGTCTTGATAAAGTACTGTAATAAACTGCTAGTCTACTATAATCCTTAAAGGATACTCCAAAATCATATTGTATACCTTCAGTGTTAAAATCATAATAGTCATGTGCTACTACAATCTTATCATCAAAAGAAATAGAATAATTAGACCACTGATTAGTATATTTATTACCATCTGTTTTTACTTTTGGGACACTAAATCTTTCTATATCTTCATTTGTTATAGTTTTACCTAATGTTTGTGCTTCAATTAAATTTTTATCAATACTTGTTGAATATTTACTTGCTTTTGAAAATAGGCTTGCATCTTCTTTGTTTATTATTTTTGCTGAAAAAGAGTTAAAAGTAAAAAACATACAAAAACTCATAATTAACATTAATACTCTCTTCATAATGATTTCTCCTTTTACATATATTGTATTGGTAGTATGCTACTATCTTTTTGTGAATTAATTGTGTTTAATCAATAAAATATTTGTATAAATTAGCCAATGTTATATTCATCTGAATTTGCAATACCTTCATATACTTCAAAATTAATATAATAACTACTATCTGGTACTTTATAAATTGCAGGAGGGAATCCAGTTATCCAATTTCCACCTTCTAATCTATACTGCCAACCATTTGCAATAGTATACCTTGTCTCAACACTAAAAATACCTACATACTCACCATCGTTATTTATAGTCAATATGTAATTGCCATTTTTATCTTTATATGAACCATATTTCGTTTGCAACACTCCTGATTTATTTACAACTACATATTTTTTATAACCACTTGTAGTTGCATCCAAACTCTCCCTTACAATGCCATAGGCATTGTCATTTATTGGTTTTAACAAAACTCCATGTTGAAAATATTTACCACTTTTTATAATAGTTGATGTAGCAGTGTTGCTTGAATATCCACCTCTTTGATTTGCTGTAAATATAATTTCTTCGTCTGCTAATTCTATTTTAATTGATCTATTTAACCCACACATTGAACCTACTAAATTTTCATCTTCTTCTGGTTCAACAAAATACATAAAATATTCCCCATCATTAATTATTCCACCCTCTGATGCAGCAAGCACAACTTGTTTTCTAGTAATATCATCACAATTATATGACCTTTGATATTTCCCATCCTTTACGACAACAAGAGCATCACTTTGCATTACTCCATCTTCATCAAATGCATAAGTGTAATGGCCTATTTTTTTAATTACACCTCTCACAATTTTACCCGTGCTATCAGCATAAAACCATTTTTCCTCATCTGATTTATTGTATTCTCTATTTTTAGGACTAATACTATCTGCTTGAGGCACAGCAGAAAACCATCCTTTTGCCAAAAAACCATCATAATCGGCACTAAAATATTTTGGTGCAACACTTGATGATGCTTTACCATACCACTCATAATGTCTCACACCATTTTCATCAAACATATATCTTTGCCCATCTATATTTCTATATAAATATTTTCCCACTTGTTTTGAGTACAATTTTCTACAAGTTTTTTCATCAAAATACAAATACATTTCATCATTCTCATCATATTCATTTGTATCTTTTATTCCATCATAAAAATGCCAGCCAACTGCTGCTGCATAATTTTCCATTGGATCAAAATAATACATACACTCAGCATATGCATAAGTATCAAAACTATCAAGTTCCTCGCCTTGCATATTTACATATCCCTCAAGTCTCTCACCATCTACATTAAAACCAAATCTCTCACCATCTATAACTTTAATTAAAACTCCTGTTCCATCAGTAGCTCTATATGCTCTACCAGTAGGTCCCAAATAATAACTTGTTCTCTCTGCCGTTCCATCATAAGGATCAATCTCTTCATATGTTATCCATCTATTTTTTATCATTGCACCATTTATATCAAAATAATATTTCTCACCATCATACTCTACTATTTCATCTTTTACCATTTTCCCATCATTACCAAAATAATACCTTTCTCCATCAAGAGAATACATATAATCAGTTGCAACTATTCCTGTATCCAATAAATAGTAAAAATCACCATTATCAGTATACAAGCCTTTTGATTGATTTGAAAAATCTACAACTCTTGATTCGCTCCCTGGTTCAATAGATGTAGCAAAGCTAAACTGACCTATAATAAATATAAACAAACTAACAAAAATAGTCATAATAATATTTTTTTTATTCATCTCATACCTCGCTTAATATGATGATTAATTATTGATAATTATATAATAGTTTATATAATTTTTCAATATCAAATCAAAGATTTTTTACTGGTAAATTCTTATTTTAAATTCCGTTTTTAATTTAAATATGCATTTTAGTTTAGGAATATTCATTTATTCTTTGTAAATGGAATTTAATCTAAAAATTGAGGGTATTAATCTAACTAAATATTAATGTAAATATTTCCATACTTTGTAAAAACCTTACAACTATATTAACACTAATATTTAATTTTTCTTCCTGCTTAAAAACTTACACATCTTCAACCGATTTTATATTTGGATTTATTAAAAGTGCATCTTCAGCTGGCATTGTGATTTCAGTAATGTATGCATAGTTTAAGTTTCTAATTTTAATAATATGCTTTTTTTTCTTTTTTTCATCAAGATTCATTTTCTAACAGTGTCCCATTATTTCAAATAAAAAAGTCACTATGCCACTTGACACAATGACTCTTCATTATTTAATTTATTTAATTTATTTATTTTAAAATTTCTACTAAAAAAATTATCTCTTAAAGAGAGATATGTATGTGTGTATTATAAGTAGAAACTCGCATTATGAGCTCCTTACACTAAAACAGAATCAGCAACTTCATGATTTACAAGACCAAGACTCTTTGCTGCTTCTCTACCTTTCCTGTTATAATACTCAATCAATTCACTACTACTCATATTCTTTGTTAATTCATAATTTTTTTCTCGTATCTCGTGAATATCATCAATTGTCAAATCATATGTTCCATCTGGATGTCTCATAATTATTCCTCCCCTAAAAAATATGTTGGAGTTACTAAATCTATAGGTTTGTAATTCCCTAAATTTGTTATTGCTCTAACTCCATTTACTGTTTTAATATTAATCATATGCTTGAAATTCCAAGATATAACAAAGTCCATCCCATTCGCAACTGCTATACCAATGTGGTTGGCATCATCTCTACTCTTTTCTTTCAGTATTCCAAGTTCAATTATTTGTTGACCTATACTTATTGCTATCTCAGATAAATTTAAAATTGTATATTTTATCTCATTTAAATAATTTCCAAGTTTTTGTCTTTTTTCTTCACTACATTCATTTGCTTCTTCTATTGTTACTTGAGATAGGTATACATCAAAATGCCCACTTTTAAATCTTTCCCACAAATCCAAAGTCTCCTTCATCTTTTCAGGAGCATCTAATTGCCATAGGTGACTTATAACCGATGTATCAAGATAAACTTTTAGTTTTCTATTATCAATCATATTGTTTTTCAATCAAATAATCATATAGGCTTTCTTACCTACAACCATATTATACAAAAAATCGCATATTTTAGCAATATAAAAGTCGCATTATTCCAACTAGGTAAATTCTTATTTTAAATTCCGTTTTTAATTTAAATATGCTTTTTAGTTTAGGAATATTCATTTATTTTTTATAAATGGAATTTAATCTAAAAATCTAGGGATTTTTTACTATATATGGTCTAAAATCTTTAATTATTAACTCTATATTGATATTTCCATTAAACTCATTAATTGATGGTGTGTATATAATATCAAAATCATCTACACTTTTTATTAAATTTGAAAACTCTAAAAAATTCATAAAAATAACTGATTTGAAACTAATTTCCCCTTGTTTTATCAATAAACTTATAGTATTTTTAGTTTCATATACATTTAAAATCTTAATTTTTACATTTTTAGTTGCAAATAATGGAGTTTCTATACTATTTCCAAAAGGTTCCAATTTTTCAATATCTCTAATCATATCATATGTTAAATATTGTAGTGGAACTTCTGCATCAATATAAACTTTTTTTACAAAATTCTCATCATTTAATTTGCACTCTTTATTTAAAAATAGTCTCAAATCATCCAAATACTTTTCATCCATTGAAAAGCCAGCTGCCATTTTGTGTCCACCAAATTTAATGAAATGCTCACTAAATTTTGATAATTCAAAAAACATATCATAATCATCTATTGAACGGCAACTCGCTTTTAGAATATTTTCTTCACTTGACTTAGTCAAAAGAACTACTGGTTTATTCAAACTCTCTTTGATTTTCCCAGCCACTATCCCTGCTATTGATTCTTTTACATTTTCTAAATATATAACCAAAACTTTGTCTTCTTTTCTATTGTTAATTGCATATTCAAGCCCTTCTTTTTTTCCAAGTTCAGTTTCATATTTTCTTTCTTCATTTAACATTTTTAATTTTAAACTAAACTCATCAGCTTTTTTTTCATCATTTGTTTTAAATAATTCTATTGCATACTCTGCTGTCATTAATCTCCCTGATGCATTTATCATAGGACCCAATATAAACCCTATATGATATGGAGTGATTTGTTTATCTTTTAAATTAGATATTTCTATTAATTTTTTTAATCCAAGGTTTTTAGTTTTTGATAGTTTCTGTAATCCAAGTTTTACTATTATATGATTTTCATTAATACTTGGCATAATATCTCCAACAGTTGCGATAGCAGAAAATTCCAACAAATCAGTCCAATCACAATTAGTATTACTTAATTCATATAATTTTTTTACAAATTTTAATGCAACCGTAGCTCCACAAATTTCACTAAATGGATATTTATTTTCACAATCTAATTTTGGATTTATCACTGCAAATGCATCATTTGGTAAATTCAGTATTTCGTGATGGTCTGTCACAATTACATCTATGCCATTTTTTTTAGCATAAGATATTTCATCATTTGCACTGACACCATTATCACAAGTTATTATCAAATCAATCTTATCATTGATTGCTTCATCTATTATATTTTTATTTATGCCATAGCCATCTTTTACACGATGTGGAACTCTATAATCAACAATTCCACCTATGTTTTTAATTCCAACTAATAAAATGTAAGTAGCACATACACCATCAATGTCATAATCACCAATTATTCTTATGTTCTTTTTATCTTTCACATTTCTTATAATAAAATTTACAGCCCTATCTATATCATACAATAAATCAGCAGAATGTAAATCATCTAATGCATTAGATAGTATATATTTTATATCATCCCCTACAATATTTCTATTTCGTAAAATACGAGCAGTAATAGGTTTTATGTCCCATCTGCTCGTATCTTCAATATCAAATTTTTTATTATGGATAATCCATTTTTTAGTCATTTTCTTCTTCTATCTCTTCTATATCTTTTACAGGTTCTTTTAATCCCTCTATAGTGATATTATTCTTTTTTGCATAATCCCAGAGAGCAGCATGAATTGCTTCTTCTGCGAGTAATGAGCAATGAACTTTTACTGGTGGCAAACCATCAAGAGCTTCCATAACAGCTTTATTTGTAATTTTTAAAGCCTCGTTTACTGTTTTTCCTTTTACTAATTCAGTAGCCATTGAACTTGTTGCGACTGCTGCTCCGCACCCAAAAGTTTTAAATTTACAATCCCTAATAACACCATTTTCATCTATATCGAGAAACATTCTCATGATATCACCACATTTAGCATTTCCAACAGTTCCTACACCAGATGCATTTTCAATTTCTCCTACATTTCTTGGATTTTGAAAATGATCCATAACTTTTTTTGAATACATATATGCCTCCTTAACTATTTATTTTTTAATTATCTATATTTTATTTAGAGACTATCTACAAAATATATAAAGTCAAACTATCATATACTCTCTAATAATAAAACAAGTTAAATATTTATATCATATTATAAAATAATAATATCAAAATTTCAAATGAAATTATTTGTTGATAAAGTCAAGCCTTTGTATTGAAAATTATTTAAATTTAAGTTATTATATTTTTATGAATATAGACCCAACAACAACTTATAAATTAATGATTTTATATATGTTAAATAAAGTAACTTTTATGATGAATTTATCTCAAATAAGAGATTATTTTTTATCAAAAGAGTATACTTCATATTTTACATTTCAAAACATAATTTCTGATTTGATTGAAGCAAAATTGATTGAAGAGAGAAAGACAAAAACTTCACAAAAGTATTCTTTAACTCAAGATGGTATAACTACTCTATCTTATTTTCAAAACAACTTGAGCGATAAAATAAAATTAGAAATAGAGCAATATATACAAGAAAATAAGATGAAAATGAAGTCAGAATCTTCTTTTGTTGCTGATTATAATGAAACTAAAAATAATAATTTTAATGTTCACCTTGAAATTATTGAAAATAAAGATGCATTACTATCTATTGACTTGGAAATGCCAGATTCTGAAACGGCATTATCAATGTGTGAAAAATGGAAAACTTCTGCTCAAAATATATATAATTTCATTATAAAAGAATTACTTTAATTTTTAAAATTATTGAATTTTTTTTTAAATTATGCTAATATATTTATATTATTAATATTATGAGGTATGATATGTATGTATGGATGCAAGGCAATTCCTTTACTCGTATAGCAACAATTTATAATGGTAATATCACTTTAAATACTCCTTGTCTAAGATATTTTGTTGATGCTAAATGGTGTCTCATAGGAATTGATAGAACAGAAAAGAAAATTGCAATTAAAGCAGTTACAAATGAGGATTTAAATAAAAATAAATTTATGCCTGAGGTTTTAAATAAAGTATCCCTTGGTAAATCATATGCAAGAATAAGTAATAAAAATATTGTTCTTGAAATTTCAAAAATTGTTGGAAAAAAATGTAATGGCGAAAAATTTATTGTAAGCTTTGATGAAAAAGAAAACCAAATCATTATTGACTTAAATAATGGAATATAAATTAACCTAAGGGTTAATTTTTTTTATAAAAAATTATCAATTATTCCATCTACATCAATTTTTAACTTTTTCTTTAATTCACTAATACTTCCTTGTTCAATGTTTTCATCATCAATATTTATTAAATTAACCAATATATCATAATTTTTTGATTTTATATAACTTTCTATATCTTCCCCTATTCCACCAATTTTTATTGCTTCTTCTAAAATAATTATTTTTTTATGATTGCTATTACATATTTTATCAATAATATCATAATCAATAGGTTTTGCAAATCTTGCATTAATTATTGTTATGTTTTTATTAAGTTTTTCTTTAATCCTAATTGCTGTTTCTACCATACTGCCAAGAGCAAGAATTGCTAAATCTTCTCCCCAATTTATTATTTCAGATTTTCCAAAAATAATTTTTTCATCAATTTCACAATTTTCAAAAGATATACCTCTTGGATATCTTATTGCAACAGGTGAATTTAAATCATAAATTGCATATCTAATCATTTTTCTAAGTTCCATGCCAGTCTTTGGTGCCATAACTACCATATTAGGTATAAGTCTAAGATAAGAAATATCAAAAAGTCCTTGGTGTGTTTCTCCATCATTTCCAACAATTCCTGCCCTATCAATCAAAAAAACTACATGTAAATTTTGCAAACAAACATCATGTATAATTTGGTCAAAACCTCTCTGCAAAAATGAAGAATAAATACAAACAACTGGAATTATATTTTCTACTGCCATACCAGCTGCAAAAGTTACTGCATGTTGTTCACAAATTCCTACATCAAAAAACCTATTTGGAAATTTTTTTGAAAACTCAATAAGTCCAGTTCCATCCGCCATAGCTGCAGTAATTGCGACAACTTTTTCATTAGTAGTAGCAATTTTCACAAGTTCTTCTGAAACAATATTTGTATATGTTTTATCTTTTTTAATTTCTAAATTTCCTGTTTCTATATCAAAAGATGGAACTCCATGAAATAGAGTTGGGTTTTCTTCGGCATATTTATAACCTTTGCCTTTAATTGTTTTTATATGAATTAAAACTGGCTCATTAAAGTTTTTAACTGTATCAAAAACTTCTGTTAACTCTTTTACATTATGTCCATCAATTGGCCCTACATAATTTATATTTAAATTTTCAAAAAGCATTCCATCAGATACAACAATTTGTTTAAAAATATTAATAATTGTTATTAATATTTTTTTAAATATTAAGCCGATTTTTGAATTTTCAAGTACTCTATTTAATTGATTTTTTACATTAGTATATTTATTTGAAGTCCTAATTCCAAGTAATGCTTTATTGATACCACCACTACTTTTTGAAATAGACATTTCGTTATCATTTAATATTATAATAAAATTTTTTTTAAGTTCACTCAAATTATTTAGAGCTTCGAAAGCCATTCCAGCGGTCATTGCCCCATCTCCAATGACTGATATAACTTTATAATCTTCATTATTTAAGTCTCTTGCAACACACATCCCCATACCAGCAGATATGGAGGTTGAACTATGCCCAGTATTAAAAACATCAAATCTGCTCTCCTCTCTTTTTGGGAAACCACTAATTCCTCCAAGATTTCTCAATGTCTTAAACAATTCATATCTACCAGTTAAAATCTTGTATGCATATGATTGGTGCCCCACATCCCATATAACTTTATCCCTTTTAAAATCAAAAGACCTAAGAAGTGCTATTGATAATTCTACCACTCCCAAACTCGATGCAAGGTGACCACCATTTTTACTAACAACTTCAATAATATAATCTCTAACTTCTTTTGATAATAAATTTATTTCACTTTTATTTAATTTTTTTATATCATCAGTATCTTTAATTGAATTTAAAATTCTTCTTTCCATAAAATTCCTTAAATAATAAAATGCACTCAATTGAGTGCATATACAAAAATTTATTATTTATTCTTATACTCATTTACATCAGTTGGCATCCCTTTTTTATCAAGGATTGCATCAACTATCTCTCCCATAACTCTACTTAAAACTGCCCATAATGGAACTGCAATAATCATCCCTACAAATCCAAAAATTCCTCCAAATAAAAGTGTTGCACATAAAACATAAAAATTATCAACACCTGTTGCAGTGCTTAAAACCTTAGGTCCTAAAATATTACCATCAAATTGCTGTAATATTAATATAAATATTATAAAATAAATAGATTTTATTGGATCAACAAAAAATATAAACACTATTGATATTACAGCACCTACTATTGGCCCAAAAAATGGAATAATATTTGTGACTCCTACAACGACAGAAATTAAGAATGCATATGCATATGGAATCCTAATTAAGAAAACAACACCTAAATAGCAAATTATTCCAATAATTAAACTCTCTACAATCTTTCCACTAAAAAAATGAGTAAATATTACATTTGCATATCTAATCTCTTCCAAAATCTTATTAGCCACTTTTTTAGGGCAAATTGCAAATAAAAATTTTTTTGTTCCAAGAATTATTGAATCCTTTTTATATAAAACATAAACCATTATTATCAAACCTACGACTAGATTAAATACAACACTAACAGTGTTTAAAAGGCCTGAATATATGCCTTTCAAAATGTTATTTATATTATTTACATTTGGCAATAAAAATCTTGAAGAAAAATCTATAAAATCATTAAATACAGATTCTAACAAATCAATAATATCTTTTCTATTTTGTAAAAAATTAATACTATATATAAAATTCTCAATAGAAATCCTATATTTGTCAATGTTTTGAAGAAAAGTTGCTATTGCTACATAAAACTCTGGAATAACCAATAACAAAAGTCCACCCAAAATGATAATCCAAAGCAATATACTAAGCACTACTGCAACAACTTTTGATATATTTTCAATCACTGGTTTTTTATATTTTATTGATTTAGATTTTAAAAGCTTGTTTTTCACAAATTTGTAAATAAAAGCATAAAATGGATATACAATATAAGCCATTAGTATTCCAATTAAAACTGGTGATATTGCAATAAAAATTCTATTTATAAAACTAAATATATTATTTAGATTTATAAATACAAAAATTACTGCTATTGCTCCACATAAAACAAAAAAAGCAGTTAATCCATAATCCAAAAAACTTTTTTTAATATTATCATTCTTTTTCATAACATAAACATAAGACCAGAATGTCGTATAAAGTTAATTGACACCTAGCAATGCTAGGATGGGTAATATCCTCACGAATATTTTTAAAGTCCTGTAAAGTATAAACTTCAGGCATTTTAGCCATACTCAAATATCGGAATCCCTTTAATTTTATGTAGGTTCAACATAAGCTCTAATACGATAACTCCAGCCTATTTTGTATTCAAATAACCTCTCGCTTGTAAAAAGCCTAATAAAATATTTATAACTTCATCAAAACCTATCGTTGAAGTATTTATCATTATATCATATTTACTTGGGGAATATATATCTACTCCTGTAAAATATTTATAAAAATCATTTCTCTTTTTATCTTTTTTCTTAATTTTAAAAACTGCATCATTTTTATCAATTTTTTCTTGCTGCATTATTCTCTCAACTCGAGTATCAAAATCTGCATATAAAAATACTCTTAATACTTTATCTTTATGTTGATTTTCTAATACATAATTTGCACATCTGCCAAGTATAACAAAATTGTCTTTTTCTGCTAATTCTCTAATCACAGAAGATTGAAATTCATACAAACTATCTGGCGATGTAATATCTCTTGATGTCTTAAAATTATATTTTAATTTAATTTTATTTGTTATAAGTCTCAATATGTTTTTTCCAGGCATTTCATCAGCCATCCTAAATATTTCTTCGTTGATTGCCGATTCTTCTGATGCCATTTTTAATATCTCATCATCATAATAATTAATCCCTAATTTTTCTGCTAGCAACTTCCCACTTGTTCTACCACCAGAACCATATTCTCTACCGATAGTTATTATTAATTGCTTTTTTAAACTCACATCAGAATATTCCATAATGCCTCCCTATATAAATATTATATCACATTATATTTATTTTTTAAATGCTAATTTTAAATTTGTATATTTGTTTGAATTTGTCACATCTTTCCCAAACCATTTTGGTGGTATAAATTTTTTAGCAACTTTTATACTATTAAATTCAACTTCTGCAAAAATTATCCCATTTAAATTCCCAAGAAAAACATCTAATAAGATATGATTGTTTTTATATGGTATTATATATCTTTTTTTAGATATAACATTACTAATACTCAGTTTTGTTAAATTATAGTACTCTTTTTTTGTTAAATTAATTTCATATTCATATCTTTTAATTTTATTATTATTTATGTCTTTTTTAAATGTCAAAATATAATTATTATCAATATGTCTAATTCTAATAGTTGGATTTTTTGAAATATAGCATTGATTGATTTTTTTAAAATTAAAATTTTTCAAAGAAAAAGGAATTTTATTTTTATCTATTATCCATTTTCTTTCAATTTCAAAATTTTTAAAACTCATCTATTCCTCTTCCCAATTAGTATATACTGCTTTTACATCATCATCTTCATTTAATAAATCAAGTATTTTTCTAAGTCCCCACACACTTTCTTCATCTTTAACAGATACAAAATTATCTGGAAGCATTGTTATATCTGCTTCTATGAATTTAATATTTTTGCTTTCCAAGATTTCTCTAACTTTACTATAATCTTCTTTACTTGTAATAACTTCATACACTTCTTCATCATCAAAAAAATCCAAAGCCCCTGCATCAATTGCCATTAACATTAATTCATCTGCCAAGTAATCACAGTCTTCTTTATCTATTATTAATTGTCCTTTTTCTTGAAACATATAAGATACAGAACCAATGGTTCCAAGATTTCCATGTCCCTTTGTAAATGCAGACCTCACATTTCCACCAGTCCTATTTTTATTATCTGTCAAAGTTTTTACAATAATTGCAACTCCACCGGGTCCAAAACCTTCATAAGTTAATTCTTCAAAATTAACTGCATCAATATTCCCAACAGCTTTCTTTATACCTTTTTCTATTGTGTCATTTGGCATATTATTAGCTTTAGCTTTAGCAATAACATCTCTTAGTTTTGAATTATTATTGGGGTCAGCACCACCTTGTTTAACTGCTATTGCAATTTCATGCCCTATTACTGTAAATATTTTTCCTCTCGCAGCATCATTTTTTTCTTTTTTGTGTTTGATGTTTGCAAATTTACTATGACCTGACATATGTTTCTCCTTATGATTTATTTTATTTTTAGGGCACAAAACTTCGCACCTATTACTTATGCTAGTATTTTTACATTAGGGCTCCCAAAAGTTCGCCCCTACAACTTTATCTACTTTCTTGCTACGGGCTCCCAAAGGTTCGCCCCTACGACTAACTCTACTTTCTTGCTACGGGCTCCCAAAGGTTCGCCCCTATGATTTGTGTTTAACTCTACAAATTCAGTTTGTTTCTACAAATTTTTACTGAAGAATTTAATACTTTTAATTATTATATATAAAACTATTGATGTAAAAAATATACTAAATAACATTGCCATTATCAAATTGCCATTTTGAGTAATACTTGCATATATTAAAACTACAAAATATAATACAAAAATTAACAATATAATGAGAGCAAAAATTTTTTTTAAAATATTTTTTTTATTATCTTCATTATTCATATTTACTTACTCTTCATCCCCTCTCTTTTCCGCAAAGTTGAATCAAGTATTTTTTTTCTAATTCTCAAACTCTTTGGAGTTACCTCCAAAAGTTCATCCGTATCTATAAACTCAAGACATTGTTCAAGACTCATAATTTTTTTGGGAACTAGTTTTAATGCATCATCAGAACCACTTGACCTTGTATTAGTTAATTTCTTGGTTTTGCAAACATTTACTTCTATGTCTTCTGCTTTTGGATTTTGTCCTACAACCATACCACCATATACTTTTTCACCTGCACCTATAAATAATATTCCTCTCTCTTGGGCATTATATAAACCATATGTGACAGAAACTCCTGATTCGAATGCAATGATTGAACCTGTCTGTCTATACTGAAAATCACCCAAAAAATCTCCATATCCATTAAATATAGTGTTTAAAATTCCAGTTCCCTTTGTATCTGTTAAAAATTCTCCTCTGTAACCTATTAATCCTCTTGATGGTATATCAAATTCAAGTCTTACAAATTCCCCTTGACCTTTTGACATTCCTTTTAACACTCCTTTTCTCTGTGTAAGTTTTTGTATTATAGAGCCTGAAAATTCTTCTGGAACATCAATATATGCGATTTCCATAGGTTCAGTTTTTTTGCCATTTTCATCATATTTATAAATAACTTCAGCTTTTGAAACAGCAAACTCATATCCTTCTCTTCTCATAGTCTCAATCAAAATTGATAAATGTAATTCTCCTCTACCACTCACCTTAAAGCAATCAGCAGAGTCTGTGTCTTCAACTCTAAGTGATACATCTGTATTTAATTCTTTATATAATCTTTCTCTAATATGTCTTGAAGTTAAAAATTTCCCCTCGGTTCCTGCAAGTGGTGAATCATTTACCATAAAAAACATTGAAATTGTAGGTTCTGAAATTTTTTGAAACTCTATAGCAGTCAAATCACTAACATCTGTTATTGTATCTCCAATTTTTAAATTTTCTATTCCTGAAACAGCTACTATTTGACCATATTTTGCTTCTTTAATTTCAACTCTATTTAAGCCAGAAAATTCATATAATTTTTGAATTTTAATATTTTCTTTTTTATTTAAATCATGATGATTTACAAGAACCATATTTGAGTTAGCAAAAATTTTCCCTTGTTCAATTTTTCCTATACCAATCCTACCCAAATAATCATTATAATCAATAGTTGATATCAATATTTTCCCTGGTAAATCTTCATCTCCAATAGGACCCATAAAATAATCCAAAATTGTCTCAAACAAAGGTTTCATATCAATGTTTTCATCATTTAAATCTTTTTTTGCAAATCCTTGTTTTGCAGACATATATATAAAAGGACAATCCAACTGTTTATCATCAGCATTTAAGTCCATAAATAATTCTAAAACCTCATCAACCACTTCATTAGGTCTTGCTTCCTGTCTATCAATTTTATTTATGCAAACTAAAATTGGAAGTTTTAGTTCTAATGCCTTTGACAAAACAAATCTTGTCTGTGGCATAGTCCCCTCAAAAGCATCAACTACCAAAATGGCACCATCTACCATTTTCAAAATTCTCTCAACTTCACCTGAAAAGTCAGCATGCCCTGGTGTGTCAACAATGTTAATTTTTACTCCATTATAATTTATTGCAGTATTTTTTGATAATATTGTAATCCCTCTTTCTTTTTCAAGTGCATTAGAATCCATTACTCTCACTTCAACATCTTGATTTTCTCTAAAAGCACCAGAAAATTTTAACATTGCATCAACCAAAGTTGTTTTTCCATGGTCTACATGTGCAATAATTGCAATATTTCTTATTTCTTTTCTCTCGTTTTTCATATTCCCTCTATTTTAACAAAATTTATTTTTTTATTATCTATAACATAATAAACTTTTTCTTTAATATTTTCAATAATGTATGAATTATTAAAAACTTTTAAACTACTTAAAAAACTGTTTATAGCTGTATCTTTAACCAAAATTGTTAGTTTAACTCTTTCATAAAAACTTTGTTTATAAATATGTATATCTTCATAATCAATTGTCATATTTTTTATAATATTATATAGTTTGTAATCTATGTCTAAATTATATATATTTCCACAATTTACATCTAAAAAATTACCATTTTGAATTGCAGTTATTACTACATCACTATATGCTTTGTATAATCCACTTGCTCCAAGTAAAACCCCTCCAAAATATCTTGTAACTATTGCTATACAATTAATCAAATTGTTATTCTTTAAAACATTTAATATAGGTAGACCTGCTGTTCCATTAGGTTCTCCATCATCAAATTGTTTTATCATTTTTTTTCCTATTATATATGAAAAACAATTATGTTTTGCATCATAGTATTGTTTTTTTATATTACTTATTTTAATATTTACATCATCTATTGCATCAACATAATAAATATTTGATATGAAAATTGATTTGTTTACTTCTATTCTACCACTTAATTGTTTATTTATTATTTTCATTATATCTTTCATTTAAATCAATTTGAACCTTATCAATAAACAACACATATTTTGTATTTTTGATATCTATAAAATATTCTTTATTTAATTCACTAAAATTTATACTTTTAATATTTTTTTCTTTTGCCCTATTCATAAAAAATTCAAGATGTCTAAATGGCAAATATGAAACAATATGTTTTTTTGTAAATTGAATTAATAAAAAACTAATCCCACCCTGCTCTTCAAATTCTCTCATAAATCTATATTGGTGCATATGGACATTTGACAATGGGAAAATATCCTTATTTGTTTCTTTTGCATCAAAGCAAACTGGTATTTCTTGAATTAGTCCTATATAATCAACAGTTGACTTCTTTTCAAAATATGCAAGTGTTATATGCATTGTATTTCTATCTAGTTTTATAGGAGTAATTGGAGTTGGAATCTTTTGAATAAGTGCTAATTTTTTTTCTCTATACAAAAAAATTGTATCATTAATTGAATTTTCTAAATCACTTCCTCTGAAATTATGCCTATACACTTAAACACTGCTCCCAATTCTTCACAATTTTTGTTTTGTCAGTAAAAAAATCTATATTCATTGCAGATTTTACTTCAGATATAGTCCTTTCTGTAGTTTCTATTGCGACTTTTGTTCCATTTAAAACAATATCATATATATCACCAATTTTACTTTCCCATTTTTTTCTACTCACTCTATACTTACTGATTTTTTCATTTAAAATATTAAATAAAAAATTTTTACAAGCTACATCTCCCAGTCCTCCTCTTTTGTAATGTTCCTTCATTTCATCCAAATTTTTATAATCTTTAAAATATTCAGAAAAGTGTCTGTCTTCACAAAAAACATCTAAATATGTAAATACAACATTATTTTCTATTTTCCCCGGATCATTTATATTTATGTGATCTTTATCTGTATACATAGACATCACTTTTTTCTTTAAACTTTTTTCATCTTCTGATATATATATACAATTACCTACAGTTTTTGACATCTTTGTTCCACCATCTATTCCAACTAGTCTACTACTTTTTGCATTTTTTGGATATAACCCATCTGGCATCGTTAGGACTTCGCCATATATCGAATTAAACTTTTGCACTATTTCTCTCGTTTGCTCTATCATTGGTCTCTGGTCATCTCCAACTGGTACTACATCTGCATGAAATGCTGTTATATCTGCAGCTTGTGAAATTGGATATGTATAAAAACCTACTGGCAGACCTTCCTTACCGAATTTTTTAATCTCAATTTCTGTTTTCACTGTAGGATTTCTCTCTAACCTCGCAGTTGTAACAAGATTTAAATAATAAAAATTTAATTCAGATAGAGCAGGTAATTGACTTTGTATACAAAATGTAACAATGTCAGGATCAAGTCCAACTGATAAATAATCAATTAGAACTTGAATAATGTTATCTCTTATAATTTCTGGATTTTTTGAATTATCTGTCAATGCTTGACCATCAGCAAGCATAATAAAAATTTTTGAATAATTTTTATCTTCTTGTAATTTAATTCTATTCTCCAATGAACCGACCAAATGTCCTAAATGCAATTTGCCAGTTGGTCTATCAGCAGTTAATACTATTTTACCCATATACACCTCTATGAAAAAGCATTTTTAAATAATGTTATATTTTCTCTATCAAAACTTAAAACATCAAATCTAACTTTTGAATTAAAATTTATCTTTTTTATATACATATAGAATTTAGCAGTTTTAACTATGTGGTATTGCTTAAACTTATTCACTGATTCATACCCATAACCATAATCTCTACTATTTCTAAACTTTACTTCTACAAATACAAGATAATCCAAATCTCTCGCTATAATATCAATTTCACCAAATTTACTATAAAAATTAGTTTCAATTATTTTATAATTTTTAGAAATTAAATATTTTGATGCTAATTCTTCGTATTTTTTCCCAAGTTTTCTCTTATTCATATATTTTTTGTAAAAGTTTTTCTATGAATATCTGTAAGTCCAAATTTTTTAATATTTTCAATATGCTCTTTTGTTCCATAACCTTTATGTTTTTTAAAATTATAATTTGGATACTTATTATCATACTCTATCATTAAATTATCTCTTGTAACTTTTGCAATTATACTTGCAGCTGCTATTGACACTGATTTCATATCCCCTTTTATAATAGGAACTTGCATTGCATCAATATTTTTTATCTTTAATGCATCTACAAGTAGACAGTTAATGCTTTTTTTATATTTTTCAAAATACATATTATTGCAATTCATATATGCGGTTTTCATTGCAATATGTGTTGCCTCTAAAATATTTATTTCATCAATTATTTTATTATCAACTATACCTATTCCATATGAAAGTGCTTTTTCTATAATTTCAAAATATAATTCAGTTCTTTTTTTTTCTGATAATTTTTTTGAATCATTTAAAAAAAATATATCACACTCAGGATTTAGAACAACACAACCTGCAACTACTGGACCTGCAAGTGGTCCTCTTCCCGCTTCATCAATACCACAAACAATATAATTTTGATATTCATTTTCAAATATCTTCATATTGTTTAGTCTATCTAATTCTTTTATTTTTAGTTCTTCAGTAAATTTCATCAATAGTAATCTTTCCAAGTTTTCCACTACGAAAATCAATCAAAATAGTATTATATACCCTATTATAATCAACAAGTGAATTTTTACTAATTATATTTTTACTAATACCTATTTTTTCTATAATTTGATTGGGAGTATCATTTATATCAACATCTATGTTATACCTATTTTTTAAATTTTCTATATAGTTTTTTTTCAAAAAATCAACAAAGTATAAAATTATTTCATCTAAAACAAAATTTTTTTCATTTAATGAACCTATTAAAACCAAATTAAAACCTATATTTTGATTTGAAAATTTGGGTTCAGTAATCCCCGGTGTATCAAGAAGTAATAAATCTTTTGAAATTTTTACCCATTGCATTTTTTTTGTAACACCCGGATGATTTTCAACTTTAACTATATTTTTTTTTACATATGAATTTATAAAAGTGGATTTTCCTACATTTGGCATACCAACAATTATGGTTTTAAAAGAATTAATTTTTAATCCTTTGTTTTTTCTCTTTTCAATCAAATCAGAGCAAATTGATAAAATTTCTCTATTTATAATTTTTGAAATATTATTGCTTTTAGAATTTAATAAAACTACATAGTATCCTAATTTATTAAAATAGTTCTTATATAAAATATTTTTTTTATCATCTGACAAATCAGATTTATTTAAAATAAGTAAATGCTTTTTATTTTTTTGTAAACTGCTCAAAAAAACTGACTTTGTAGATAATGGAGCCCTTGCATCTAAAACTTCAATTACTATGTCTATATTCTTAATATTTAATAATATATCTCGCCTTGCTTTAGCAATATGTCCTGGAAACCATTGAATATTCATCTCGTGCCAATTACTCTCCAAACCTTTCCTATAATACTATTTTTGTTGATATTACCTACATCTTTAAATCTTGAATCTTTTGAACTATCAAGATTATCACCAAGCACATAATATTCATTGCTATTTACATATACTTCATTATCTATACTTGTAGATAGTGAATCTTGCATAAAATCTTCTTCGATTCTATTTAGGTTAACATAAATATTTCCACTTGATATTTTTATAAAATCGCCAGGAAGCCCAATAATTCTTTTTATATTATCTTGGCCATCAATATTAAAAGCAACAATATCATAGCGGGATAGTGGAATAATATTTTTATATAAGCGATTTACTAAAACTACATCCCTATCCTTAATTACTGGATTCATACTAAATCCTTGCATTACTACTCTTGATAAAAATGCCCAAGATATAAAAAATGCCAAAACCACAATCAACGAAAAATCAGAAATGATTTTACATAGGCCTTTTACAAATTCACTATTCATCTTAACTTAAATCTTCTTTTACTTTTGAAGCCTTACCTACTCTTTCTCTAAGGAAGTTTAATTTAGCTCTTCTAACTTTACCTTTTCTTGTAACTTGAACTTTTGCTACAAGTGGGCTATGAAAAGGAAAAGTTTTTTCAACCCCTATACCATTTGAGTTTTTTCTAACAGTGAAAGTTTTTCTATTTCCACCACCTTGAATCTTTAAAACAACTCCCTCAAAAATCTGGATTCTTTCCTTATCTCCTTCTTTGATTCTGTTATGAACTTTTACACTATCTCCTACATTAAAATCATATTGATTTTTACTCAACTGTTCTTTTTCAATTTCATTAATTATTGTATTCATATTATACCTCCATATTTTTATTGGTTAAAAATTTTTTATATAAATCTGGTCTTTTTTCTTTTGTAATTTCTATACTCTTTTGTAGTCTCCAATCTCTAATTTTTTGATGATTACCACTTGTCAAAACATCTGGAACTTTTAATCCCATGTATTCAATAGGTCTTGTGTATTGAGGATATTCAAGTAAATCATCATTAAAACTTTCTATTTCACTTGATTCAGAATTTGACAACACCCCATCAATAAATCTTGATACCGAATCAATTAATACCATCGAAGCCAGCTCTCCACCCGTTAAAACAAAATCACCTATTGAGATTTCTTCTGGTTCTATTAAATCTAACACTCTCTCATCTATACCCTCATAATGTCCACATAAAATAATTAATTCATTATAACTTGCTAATTCTTTTACTCTTTTATTATTTAATATAGAACCCTTTGGAGTTAGATATATAGTTTTTATAGTTCTATCTTTCAAAATATCTTTATAACATCTATATATAGGTTCAACAGAAATAAGCATTCCTTTTCCTCCACCATATACATAGTCATCAACTCTCTTATTTTTATCTAATGAGTAATCTCTTATGTTATACAAATTAACTTTTATAATATCATTTTTTATGCTTCTACCTATTATGCTTGTAGATAAAAAATCATTAAAACTTTCTGGAAACAAAGTCATCACATTAAATATCATCTATCATCCCTTCTAACAATTCAACCGTTATTTGAGATTTGTTAATATCAATATTTTTTATAAAATGACTATTCATAGGTATTAAAATCTCTTTATCATTTTTTTTAACTATCAGTATCGAATCTTTAATTGCTAAATCTACATCAACAACTTTTCCAATATATCCCCTAATTGTGTCAATAACAGATAATCCTATTAAATCAGGTATAAAATATTCATTTTCTTTTAATTGCAATGCATTTTTTCTATCAATATATATTTCTGCATTTAAAAATTTTTTTGCTTTATCAATAGTATCTATGCCATCTACTGATATAATTACTTTTTTATTTATATACTTTACATTATTTACAATGTGTATATATAGATTACTATTATCCAAAAAATCATCATACAAATTTTTAGGAACTAAATAAATTTCTTTTAAATCATTAAATCTATTTACATCCGATGAAGTAATTAAACATTTAAATTCACCATTTAATCCGTGTAGTGAAGTTATTACTCCAATTCTAAAAAAATTTATCATCTTATATCTACAATGACCTTTACATCTTTGATAGTAGCAATTGCCCCCATTATAAGTCTAATGCTTTTTGCTATTTTACCTTCATGACCTATAATCCTTCCATAGTCATCTTTATTAACTGACACTTCATATCTAACAAGTCTATCATTTACTTCTTCATTTATAACAACACTATCTTTATTTATAACTAAGCTTTTTACGATGTGTTCTAATACTTTTTTCATACAAACTCCTATTTTGTAATGCCAGATATCTTGAATAGCTTTGAAACAACAGTTGTAGGTTTAGCACCATTTGATAACCACTTTTTACAAGCATCAGCATCAAGCTTAATCTCAGATGGTTCTTTGTATGGATTATAATATCCTACTTCCTCTATAAATCTACCATCTCTTGGTGACCTAGAATCAGCCACGACTACTCTAAAAAAAGCATTATGTGTTCGCCCTAATTTTCTTAAACGAATTTTTACCGCCATACTTATCCTCCATTTTTGTTAATGATATAATTTTTTTTGATAATGATTTGATATGACTATCCTTACAAGTATTTAAAATCTCCATTCCAAAAACTTCAATATCTTTTAATCTCTTTGACAAAAATAATTTACTCTCAAAATCATTTAGTTTTTTATTTGCTCTTTTAAACAAATCATGAACTGCTTGTCTTGATAAATTCAGTTCTTCGCCAATTTCATTAAAAGATAAATCATCAATAACATGATATTCATAAACTAATTTTTGTTTTTCATCAAGTAGAGTACCATAAATATCATATAAAATTGATTGTTCAATCAAATCATTCATTTTTGTATTATAATATAAAAAAATAACACTGTCAAGTAAAAAACTTGACACTGAAAAGTGGTAAATGTAATATTTTCATAAATTTATTACCCCCCCCCTTTTTTTTTGATAAAGCAAAGAACTACCGACAGGGGGGCATATTAGAAATTTATAGAGGGTGTATTTGTAGGAGCGAAGCACTGCGAGCCCGTCGCAAGACAGTAGCGATAGTCGTAGGGGCGAAGCACCGCGAGCCCGTCGCAAGACAGTAGCGAAAGTCGTAGGGGCAAACTAAAAAATGTAGGGGCCGTAGGGGCGAACCACTGCGAGCCCTAAGCAAGATGGTAGAGTTAGTCGTAGGGGCCGTAGGGGCGAACCAGTGGGAGCCCTTTTGCAATACAGCAGTATTAACCATAGGGCGACCTATCTGTTGACATGCCACCCCATACCCATAAAAAATTTTGAAAACAAAAAAACTAAAACCATATTTAGTTTTAGTTTATAAATAACTATATCAAAATTTATAAATATATGAATATATTATTAATTCTTATACCTATATCTTTAAAAATACTCAAATAATTACTTATATAAATGAAATTTTAAATACAAATTAAATTAATAAAACATAACTCAACATATATTTTTATATAATTTTTAATATATTTCTGCTGAAAGTGATTTTATTATGTATCCACCCTCAGAAAATGGCTTCCATTTATTTGTTGTATAATATGCAGAATAGCCTGAGACATTATAGGTCATAGATAATTCATCACCCTTATTTACAAAACCCAATAAATTAATCTTTGAATATGGGAAAGCCATATATTGAATAGTTAAATTAGCGGCACTCAAAGCATTTCCTGACGAATAAGCTGAACCCCATGAAGCTACCCATTGACTATTTGAATTATTTGAATTTAATTCATCTCCTCTTAATAACACAAGAGAAGAAATACCAGTAATTCCATTCCAATAACTACTACTTCCCCATGCAGTAATTTGAAATCCAATCTCATTATATGATGAATTTGAACCATTAAATTCTATAAAAAATGTCAAAAGCCCTGATTTAGTTGCCTTCATAAAATGATAAGACATAGGGATACAGAATTTGTGATATGCAGTAGTTTTATCCTCATATTTATGACCTTTCGTAGTTCCATTAACTTTCACACTATCAGTACCGAATATTAAGCTTGTACAATAACCATTAGAATCATTTGCTATAACTTTATTTGAATAATCCATCGTTACACCAATATTAAACTCTACTTTGGTATCAAGTTTAAGTATATGTGTTTGTTTTTCCCCGTTCCATATACCATTTCTACTGAGATAAGATGATACTAAACTATCAATTTTAGCATCCAAGGAGTTTTCAAGGGAAGACATTCTATTAGATAGATTATTGAGATCAGCTGCAAATTCTGCTTTTGTAACAAAGGCAGAGCCATCAGATACTGATATTGCAGCGATTGAATTTATTAATGACACTGATAATATCAAGGATAAAGATATAAAAAATTTTAGTATTTTCATA
>CAMIYN010000026.1 GCA_946403075.1 uncultured Lachnospiraceae bacterium
TTTCTAATAGAATGTCTTCCCTTGAAAACTCCTTGGATGCAAAAATTGATAGTTTAGTATCAAGCTATCTCAGTAGAAATGGTATATGGAATGGGGAAAAACAAACTAAAATAGCAGAAAACATTCCTATTGGAACTAAAATCGTATTTGCTGGCGATTTTAATAATAGTGCATATATTATAAGTAAAAATAATAAATTAGTAGAATTATCAAAAGCAGGATTAGTATGCCTTGAAATTGTGAATCAAGAAAGATTTTTGGCATATATACGTGTACCAATGTCTGGTTCTGATACTGGTGTTGGAGATTTGTCATTTTATATATCCAATGATTTGTTGAATTTGGATGAAGCAAAGTGGATTAATACAAGTATATTAGTTAATGAGTATGATAAAAAATTAAAGTACACTTTATATTTATGTTCCCTTTATGAAGAAAACCGAAATAGTCAAGAAGTAACTGTTATTTTTTCAAAATCTTCTAGTAAACAATATATATATTTTTTTGCTGATAAAGGTGAGACATTATATGCAAATCTAGTTTTTGTTGGCTCTGTATTTGGTCAAAATATACAATCTAAAACTATGAGCTGGCAAGGTGCTACATTTTTTGATTATGATATTGTTGTATATTAAAGTTTATTATTTTTTAATTAAATCTAATATTATAAAAAAAAGGCTAAAACTATGGCTTTAGTCTTTTTTTTGTAAAATGTGTATGTAAGAATAAGAAGTTTCAAATATATAGGTCTATCGAAGCTTCGTTTTTACGAAAGGGAATTGATTCCCTATAGAACCCTCATATCTAAACTTTTTAAAAATAAGAATTTACCCACTTAAATAGTTATCAATAATTAATTGACAAATATAGATATAAAATGTATACTTAATAATATGAAAATTTTAGAATATAAAATAAATAAAAATTTTGCTTTAAATTCTGCATCAAATAACGATGTTTGTTTTTAGGTGCCTTATTTTTATTTAGTGAATAGAGAAGGCATACAGCCTTCTTTTTTTTAAGGAGGAGAAAATGGATAGAGTTTATAATTATTCTGCTGGACCATCTTGCTTGCCAATAGAAGTTCTAGAAGAAGTGCAAAGAGAATTATTAAATTATAAGGGAAAAGGTTTTTCTATACTTGAGATGAATCATAGAACGGATGACTATTACGAAATAAATGATGATGCTATGTCTATGCTAAAAAAACTTTTAAATGTGAAAGATGATTATGAAGTGATATTTATGCAAGGTGGTGGTTATTCACAATTTTCAACTTTCCCTATGAATCTGGCAACAAAAAATGATTTAACTCTATATACTTTGACTGGTAATTTTTCAGAGAAGGCATATATTGAGGGAAAGAGATTAACAAATGCAAAAGTTATCACATCAAGTAAGGAGACAAATTTTAATTTTATACCAAAAATTACAAAAAATATGGTAGACCAGTCTGCAAAATATTTACATATCACAGTTAATAATACAGCATTTGGAACTTGCTATAATGAATTACCTGAAACAGGAGTGGTTCCACTTGTTGGAGATATGAGTTCAATAATTTTAGCAAAAAATTATGATATAAATAAATTTGGATTAATCTATGGTGGAGTTCAAAAAAATTTAGGTGCAGCAGGTGTGACTTTTGTAGTTATAAAAAAGAATTTAATTAATGATAAAATTACAGATTTAATTCCTTCAATGAATAATTATAGTGTCCAGCTTAGTAAAAATTCTATTTTTAATACTCCACCAGTATTTGCAGTTTATATTGTAGATTTAATGCTTCATTGGGTAGAAAGACAAGGTGGAGTAGCAGAACTTTCAAAAATAGCAATAGAAAAATCAAATTTATTATATGATTTAATTGATAATTCAAAATTTTATAAAGGGACAGCAGTTAGAGAAGATCGTTCACCTATGAATATAACTTTTACAACTGGAAGCGAAGATATAGATTTAAAATTTGTAAAAGAAGCAAGAGAAAATGGTATGATTAATCTTAAAGGGCATAAGGCTGCAGGGGGGCTTAGAGCATCTCTATATAATGCAATGCCTATGGATGGAGCAAAAAAATTGGTTGAATTTATGAAAAAATTTGAAAAGGATAATGAGGTATAAATATGTATAAAATAAAAACTTACAATAAGATATCAGAAGTTGGCAGAAAGGCTTTTGATGAAAAATATGAAATTGATGATAATTTTAAAGATTATGATGCTATCATAGTCCATTCAACTCCTTTGCATGATGAAAAATTTTCTGATGATTTAAAAGCAATAGTTAGAGTTGGTGCAGGAACAAATACAATTCCTGTAGATTTATGCACTAAAAAAGGCATAGCAGTTTTCAATACACCAGGTGGAAATGCAAATGCAGTAAAAGAATTAACTATTGCATCAATGATATGTGTAGCGAGAAATGTTTTAAATGCTGAAAAATGGGTCACAGGTTTAAAGGGTGAAGATTCAGAACCTGGTAAGGCAGTAGAAAAAGGAAAAGAAGTTTTTAGGGGACCAGAAATTTTAGGTAAGACTGTTGGAATAATTGGACTTGGGGCAGTTGGTGGCAGAGTTGCCAAAGCTTGCTATGCACTTGGGATGAAGGTAAAAGGATATGATCCATATTTATCAAATCCTAAAAAGGAAGAATTAAAACAATATGTTACTTTTTTTGATGATGTTGATAGTGTATATGAAGATAGTGATTTTATATCAATACACATACCATTTACAGAAAAAAATAGTAAATTTTTAAATAAAGCTTCAATTGATAAAATGAAGAATGGAGTATATATAATAAATTATGCGAGAGGTCAAGTAGTTGATAATGATGCAATATTAGATGCTATAAATTTAGGAAAAGTGAGAGGCTTTGCGACAGATTTTCCAACCAAGGCACAGCTTGGAAATGATAAAATATTTGCAACTCCTCACTTGGGAGCAGGCACACCTGAGGCAGATGAAAATTGTGCGATAATGGCATCAATGCAGATAAAAGAATATTTAGAAAATGGAAACATTATTAATTCAGTTAATTTCCCAAATATAAATTTTGAGAGAGCAAACGGAGATAGAATTACGATTCTTCATAAAAATAGTGTTGGAATGTTAGGACAGATAACAGACATTGTTTCAAGTAAAGGGTTAAATATTGAAAATCTGGCTAATAAGGGAAGAGAAGATATAGCATACACAATTCTTGATTTTGATACAGTGGTTCCAAATGAATTAAAAAATGAAATAGAAAATATAAAAGATGTGATGACTGTGAGGATTTTAAAATAATGAATTTAAATGAAGAGTTTCAAAAAGTTGCTATAAAAATTCCAAATATTTATTTGCCAGAAAAAAATGTTGATTTATCAAAGTTTGCAGTAATCGCAGCAGACCAATTCTCTGCAGAAAAAAAATATTGGGATAAGGTTGAGTCTTATGTGGGGGATAGTGTATCAACATATAATTTATTTATGCCAGAAGCAAAGATGCCAATGACAAAAAAGAAATTAAAAGAAATCATAAAAAATATGAAAGACTATATAACAGAAAAAAAGATAGCGGAGATAGGTGAAGGCTTCATATATGTAGAAAGGATGACAACTTCTGGGATAAGACACGGACTCATAGTATGTATTGATTTAGAGCAGTATAGTTACAAGAAAAGAGCAAAAACTCTAATTAGACCGACAGAGGGAACAGTTGAAGATAGATTACCAATAAGGATAGACATAAGGAGAGAAGCAAAACTTGATTTACCACATGTCCTAATGTTAATTAATGATAAAGAAAATATGTTATTTAGTTATCTAAAAGAGATATCAAAAAATAAAAAAACAATTTATGATTTTGATTTGATGTTTGGTGGTGGAAATATTAAAGGTTATAAAATTAGTGAAGAAGATGAATTATCAGGAATATTACAGATACTAAATCAAATTAAAGAAAATTGTATAGACAATTTGATGTATGCAATAGGAGATGGCAATCATTCTCTTGCAGCAGCAAAAATTTGTTATGAAGAAAATAAAACTGAGTTAAGTAGATATGCACTTGTAGAATTAGTAAATATATATGATGAGGGGGTTGAGTTTTTCCCTATAAATAGATTACTTATAAATGTTGATAAAGAAAAATTTAAAAAAGAAGTAAATATTGATGTAAATAATCCTATGCCTCTACAAGATTTGCAAATTTTATTAGATGAGTTTTTGAAAAATAATAAATCAACAAGGCTTGAGTATATACATGGTGTAGAAGAGTGTAAAAAACTTGGGAGCATTGATGGAAATATAGCAATAACATATGATACATTTGACAAGAGTAATTTTTTTAATGATATTATAAATCATGGCACACTTTGTAGAAAAAGTTTTTCAATAGGAAAAAATATAGATAAGAGATATTATTTAGAAAGCATAAAAATAAAATGATAAGAGGCTTATATGAGTAAATTTATTATACCAAAAAAATATGAAGCAAAATTAAATTTGCATGACACTCAAGTAGGAATAAAGATTGTAAAGGATTATTTTCAGCAATCTCTATCTTATGAACTTGATTTACTTAGAGTTTCTGCACCTCTCTTTGTAGATGCTTCATCAGGATTAAATGATAATTTAAATGGGGTAGAGAGACCTGTATCTTTTGATGTAAATTGTAGTGATGATATACAGTGTGAAGTAGTGCATTCTCTTGCCAAGTGGAAAAGATTTGCACTATCAAGATATGGATTCAAAGTTGGAAGTGGTTTATATACTGATATGGTTGCAATAAGAAGAGATGAAGAAGTAGATAATATTCATTCTTTTTATGTTGACCAGTGGGATTGGGAGAAAGTAATAGAAAAGAGTGATAGAAATTTAGACTTTTTAAAATCAACTGTTAGACATATCTATGAAGCACTCAAAAAAACAGAAAAGTATATGGCTATACAATTTGATTATATAGAAGAAATTTTACCAAAGGAAATATTTTTCATAACATCAGAAGAATTATTAAAATTGTATCCTAATGATAATCCAAAAGAGAGAGAAAAGAAAATTGCAAAAGAAAAAGGTGCTGTATTTATAATGCAGATAGGAAAAGTTTTGTCAAATGGTGAAAGGCATGATGGGAGAGCTCCTGACTATGATGACTGGGAGTTAAATGGTGATATAATTGTTTATTATCCAATTCTAGATATTGCACTTGAATTATCTTCTATGGGTATAAGAGTAGATGAAGATTCAATGTTAAAACAGTTGCAGAATGCAAATTGTGAAGACAGAAAAAATTTGCCTTTTCACAAAATGATTTTAGAAAAAAAATTGCCATATACTATAGGTGGTGGAATAGGTCAGTCAAGAATATGTATGTTTTTTTTGAGAAAGGCACATATAGGGGAAATACATTGTTCAGTCTGGCCAAGCAGTGATAGAAATGAGGCTGAAAAATGTGGCATTTTACTTCTTTAAATTATAAAAAGAATAGAAAAATATTGAAAAAGATTTATAATTTATTTTTAAATATTTATATACAAAATTAATAAAATATTGTATAATAATTTTGCTTAACAATTAGGCTCAACGGAAAAAACATAAGCTTATTTAGTTAAGCCCCTTGCTCACATTTTGTGGGACAAAAGTCCAAAAGGAGGAAAGAATATGTATAATTATGAACTTTGTTTGGTTCTAAAGCCAAGCCTTGAAGATGATGCGAGAAACCAAGAAATTGAAAAAGTTAAAGGTTATATCGAAAGATTTGGGGGAAAGGTATTGGAACCGATTGAAGATTGGGGCAAAAAGAGATTGGCATATGAAATAAACCACATTAAAGAGGGTTTTTATTATTTCATACCATTTGAAGGTGTTAAAAGCACTCCAAATGAAGTTGAATCTTTTGTAAGAATTATGGAAAATGTAATACGATTCTTGATTGTGAAAAAATAAGCTTAAATAAATTATGAAAGAGAGAATAGTATGAATAGAGTAATTTTGATGGGAAGATTAACCAAAGATCCACAGGTTAGTTATTCAACAAAAAATAGTAGTATGGCAATCGCAAGATATACATTAGCTGTTGATAGGAGATTTGCAAAAAAGGAAGAGGGGCAAGTAACAGCTGACTTTATCTCATGTGTAGCATTTGGTAAGGCTGCAGAATTTGCAGAGAAATATTTCCACACAGGGCAGAGAGTTTTGATTGAAGGTAGAATTACTACATCAAGATATGAAAAGGATGGACAAACTTTATATAGGACAGATGTTGTAATAGAATCTCAAGAATTTGCAGATAGTAAGCAAACAAATCAAAGCAGTGGAAAAGAAGAAGACTCTGTAATGGATGGATTTATGAATATACCAGATAGTATAGATGATGAAGATATGCCATTTAATTAATTAAAAAATTTTGTTTTAAAAGGAGATTTTTTCATGCAACAGGATATGATAGATAATAAACCAGTTAAAGAAAAAGAAGGTTTAGATAAAAAAGATAAAAAATATGTAATAAAGAGAAAGAAGAGAACTTGTGCTTTTTGTACTAAAGGTGCAGCACCTATAAGTTATAAGGATGATAAGATGCTTAGGAGATTTATATCAGAAAGAGGTAAAATATTACCAAGAAGAGTCACAGGGACTTGTCAAAAGCATCAAAGAGAATTAGTAGTAGCAATAAAAAGGGCAAGACATGTTGCTATACTACCATATGTTATAGAATAATTAGATACTCCCGCAATACGGGAGTTTTTTTCTATGAGGAGGGAAATATGAAAACTCAAATTGTAATAATGGCTGCAGGCATTGGTTCAAGGTTTGGAGAAGGCATAAAACAGCTTACACCACTAGGTCCAAATGGTGAATTAATAATTGATTATTCAATTAAATTCGCAGTTGATGCAGGATTTGATGAGGTTGTTTTTGTAATTAGAAAAGAAATAGAAAAAGAATTTGAAGAAAAAATTGGTAAGAGAATAAAAAATAAAATTAGTTGTAAATATGCATATCAAGAACTAGATATGTTGCCAGATGGATTTAATCCACCAAGTTCAAGAACAAAACCATATGGAACAGCTCATTCAATTTTATGTGCAAAAAGTATGATAGATAGTCCATTTATAGTCATAAATGCAGATGACTATTATGGGAGAGATGGCTTTGCGAAAATTCACAATTATTTAATTAGTGATAAAAATAATTCAAGAAACATAATTAATATGTGTATGGCAGGTTTCATAATTGAAAATACATTATCTGACAATGGTACAGTGACAAGAGGTATTTGCAAAAAAGATGGAGATGATAATTTAGTTACTGTAAATGAAACATATGAAATAGAAAAGATAAATAATGAAATTAGAGGGAAAAATGATAGTGGTGATGAAATAAAAATTCAAAATAATAGTTTGGTATCAATGAATATGTGGGGATTACCAGTTGAGTTTTTAGATGAATTGAATGATAGATTTATAAAATTTTTAGAAAAAAATAATGACAATATAAAGAGTGAATTTTTACTCCCTATAGTTATTGATGATATGATAAAAGAAAAAAAGGGTATAGTTAAAGTAATACCCGTAAATGAAAAATGGTATGGTATTACCTATGCGAGCGATAAAGAAAAAGTAATGGCTGCATTGAAAAAGATGGGAAATATTATTTAATGAATATAAAAAAATTATTAAGTCCTAAAAAAATTGCGATAATTGGTATTAGTGAAGATAAGGGATTTGGAAAATCATTATATACAAATATGAAAAATTTCAATATGGATACTAATTGTGTATATTTTGTAAATCCAAAAAGAGATTTTTTATTTGATAAAAAATGTTATCACTCAATAAAAGATATAGATAGTCATATTGATTTAGCAATTATCTGTTCTAATAAGTTTTCAATAGTTAATATAATTAAAGAATGTCATAGTGCAGGGGTTCAGGCATTTGTAGTATATGCGAGTGGATATACAGAGACAGGAAATGATGAATCAAAAAAATTAGAAGATGAACTAATTAGAGTGGCAAAAGAATTGGATGTAGCAGTCCTTGGTCCTAATTGTGCTGGTTTTGTAAATTTTATTGATAATATACAGGGTTTTGGATTTTTAACTGAAAAGAGAGATAGAAAAGGGAATATTGCATTTTTATCTCATAGTGGGCAGTTTTCATTATCAATGATGGATGCAAATCAAATAAAAATGTCTTATGACATATCCATAGGAAATGGAAAAATTACAACTATTGAAGATTTTTTATTATACTTGGTAGAAGATAAGGACACACAGGTTATATCTGCATATATAGAGTCAATTAGTAGTTTTGAGAGATTTGAAGAGTTTTTAAAAAGATTAAATGTTTTAAACAAAAAATTTGTTGTATTGAAGTCTGGCATTTCAAAAAATTCAAAAGAAATACTTGAGAGACATACTGCAAGTTTTGAAGATGATAAAAAGGTAAAAGAGTTTATTAGGCTATCAAAAAAATACAATGCATATATTGTAGATGATTTTGAAGAATTAATGAATCTTTCAAATATGTTGTCAGTATTTAAGACGATGCCAAAAAATGATAATGTTTGTTCTATCAATATGTCTGGTGGTGTTGCATCTCTTATGAGTGATATAGGAGATAAATATAATATTAAATTTAGAAAATTTAACAATAAAATCAGTGCATACTTAAAAGAGCAAATGCCTGAATATGCATCAGTCCATAATCCACTTGATATGACAATTACTATGGCATATGATACAGAACATTTTATAAAAGTTCTTGAATTAATAATGCAAGATGATGATATAGGGATTATAACAATTGGATATACTCTATTATTAAATATAGATGATGAGTGTATATATCATTTGTATGATGCACTATATGATATAGTAAAGAATAAAAAATATAATGATAAACCAATTTGTCTTATACCAATTTTCTCTGGCACAAGAAATTATGAATTTCAGGAGAAACTTAGAGATTTGAATATACCAATACTTTCTACTCCTATGTATGCTTTTAGTAGTTTAAGAAAAATATTTGATAATGTTTTAAAATAATGGATGATAAAGTAAAATCTAACAATTTATTTAAGGGTAAGAGCCGAAAAAAAAGTGATTTAGTGCAAGGATTAAAAAAAAATACAAAAATTAAAATTTTTGTTTGCTTGATTTTCACAATTTTTGTTTTTTTTGTATTGTCAATTTATATTATATTTTTTAAAAAATATGATTCATATGAAGTTATATCGAAAGAATATTTTTCAAATAGTGATAGTAAAAATTTAGAACAGATAAAATATTTTAAATTTAAAAATGGGATAATCAGATACTCATCTGATGGAATAAGTTTTATAAATAAATCATTAAAAATTGACTGGTCTGTTGCATATAATTTAAAAAATTTATTGGTAGATGTAAGCAAAAATTTTTTTGCTATATCAAGTTTATCAGAAAATGAAATAATTATTTTTGATGAAAAAGGTGTCAGTGGAAGGATAACAACAGAATATCCTATCCAAAGAATTAAAATATCTGATAATGGATATTTATATGCACTGCAAAGTGTAGATTATACATCATATATAATGGTATATGATAAATCTGCTAATAAACTTGATATCGCAATTAAATCGCTATTAAATGAAGATGGGCTTGCTATAGATATGGATGTTTCAAGTGATGGGACTGAATTATGTGTAGATTATGTGTATTTAGTTGATGATAATTTAAAGACAAAAGTTGTTTATTATAATTTTGGAGAAGTTGGGAAATTGGCAAATGCCAAAAGAATAGTTGGTGTTTTTGATAATTTAGAAAATAATGATTTTGTAGCATCAGTTATTTTTTTTGATAATTATAATTCTCAGTTTATAT
Source organism: uncultured Lachnospiraceae bacterium (assembly GCA_946403075.1). Classification (GTDB taxonomy): domain Bacteria; phylum Bacillota; class Clostridia; order Lachnospirales; family Lachnospiraceae; genus UBA3633. Next base: position 9,846 of record CAMIYN010000026.1, read on the forward strand.
CAAATAATGGAGTGAGTTTCATATCAACAAGAATTTTGAATTCACCAGAACTTGTATATAATTATAGTTATGACAATATTTTATCATTTACAAATTCAAATGATTTTTTTTCAATAGTAATAAATGATTTGGGAAATAAAAAATTATTGATTTTTGATAAAAAAGGGACAAAGATTTCAAATGTCAACATAGATTTTCAATATGAGAATTTTTATATAACAGATGATTTAATTATATTTATAAATAAAAATAGGGTTCTAGGAATTACAGATAGAGGTATAAAAAAATTTGATATTTTATTTAATGATGATGTGAATTATATTTCAAAAAGTAACAAAATAATCGTTAGTGAAATGATAGTTGCTACTAATAATTATATTCAAATTGTTTCTTTAAAATAATTATTTAAATGTTATAACTGTGACCCCATCACCACCCTCGTTATATTCACCGAGTCTATATTCACTTATGAAGTCTATTTTTTTTAAGTGAGAGTGTATTGATTTTTTAAGTACACCAGTTCCTCTACCATGTATAATTCTACAACTTGGAATATTTGATAAGTAAGCATCATCTAAATATTTATCAAGTGTTATCAGTGCTTCATCAGTTGTCATACCGATTAGATTGATTTCGCTAGATATAGTTTGTGATTTTTCATATTTAATTTTTGATTGTTCGTGGTATTCTTTTATTTCCATACCTTCAATTCTAATATTGTTTGTTTTGATTAATTCAAGCTCTCTTAGGTTGACTAGTGTTTTTACAATACCAATTCTTACAAATAGATTATAATTTCTATCTGGTAGAGTTTCGACTACTCCCTCAGCATTTAAAGTTTGTATTTTAACTGTATCACCAATTTTAATTTTTTTTGGAGATAGTGGCTGTGCCACTCCTTTTTGTTTTATTTTTAAATTCTCTTCTATGTTTGATATTTTAGTGTTAATATTTGTTTTTAAATCTATTATATTCTTTTCATTATTTTTCACATTTGACAAGAAAACATTTGCTTCATTTTTTGCATCTTCAAGTATTGTTTTTGACTTTTTATAAGCATTTTGCAAAATTGTTTTTTCAGCTTTTCCAATTTCCCTTTGCCTATTTTGTATTTTTATTTTTAAATCCTCTAAATATTTTTTTTCTTTTTCAAAATCCGTCTTTTCTCTCTCCAAATTGCTTTTATCAAATTCAAGTTTTTGTATTAAATCTTCGAATTTTATATTTTCTGTATCCATCATATTTTTGGCAGTCTCTATGATTTTTTTATCCATTCCAAGTTTTTCACTGATTAAAAAAGCATTGGACTTCCCAGGGATTCCCATAATTAATTTGTAAGTTGGCATTAAATTATTTATATCAAATTCAAATGAGCCATTTAAAATATTTTTATTTTGAAGAGCATATATTTTTAATTCTGAATAATGTGTAGTAATTATTGATAAAATATTTTTTTTGATTAAATAATCAAGTATCCCCATTGAAAGATGTGCTCCTTCCACTGGGTCAGTCCCTGTGCATATTTCATCTATTAAACATAGAGATTTGTTAGTTGCATGATTTAAGATGTATATAATTCTTTTAATATGTGCAGAAAAAGTAGATAAATTTTGTTCTATGCTTTGCTCATCCCCAATGTCTGCAAAAATATTATCAAAAAATGAAATTTCTGAATTTTCGTCTGTTGGTATATACATTCCAGATAATCCCATAAAATGAATTAATCCAATAGTTTTTAAACATACAGTCTTTCCACCAGTGTTTGGACCTGTGATAATTAAACATTTATAAAATTCACTAATATTAATATTTAAAGGTACACATTTGTTTTTATCTATGAGTGGATGCTTAGCATTAATTAAATTTATATATTTATTATTATTTATAATGGGTCTTGTATGAGAGTTTGAAATAGCATATTTTAGTTTTGCAAAAATAAAATCCAAATTAGTAATAATATCACAATTAGTTTCAATTTCTTTGATGTGATTAGATATTTTTTTTGTAAGTTCTGTAAGAATTTTATATATTTCATCTTGCTCTAAAATTTCAAGATTTGTTAATTGGTTTGATAATTCTACAACTTCAAATGGTTCAATGAAAACAGTAAAAGTAGAATTGCTTGTGTCTTGGACTATTCCTTTAATTTTTGATTTATATTCATTTTTAAATGGAAGACAGTATCTATTATTTTTTGTTACAACAATAGGTTCTTGCAAAAAGTTTTTGTATTTGTTTAAAAGTGTGTTTAGTGAAGTAGATATTGCTTCATTAATTTTTGTTTTTTCTATTCGAATATTTTTAAGTTCTTCACTTGCACTTGAAGAAATATTATAGTTATCAATGATTATCTTTTTAATTGTAATAATTATATTATCAATAGGGTTTAGCGAATCAAAATATTTAATTAGTGAATTATTTATTTCACTATTTTTATATGAAGTAACTATATTTTTTATAGATATTAAAAAATCATTTATGTTGCAAATTTCTTCTATTGATAGTGTCATTTGCTTTTTAAGTTTTTTTATTACTAAATTTTTTTCTTTTATATCTATAAAATTAAAATCAATATTATTCAATAAAAATTGATTGGCACTATCTATTTCATCAAGGGACTTATTTGTTAATTCTATGTTTTCAAGTTTTTTAATTGTTAGGCATTTTTCCCTTCCATCAGTGGTTTTTGCATATGTTGATAGTGCTAATTTAACCTTATCAAAATCTAAAATTCTACTTGATATTTCCATATATTCTCCACTTAGTAAAGTAACTATTTATTCAAATCATAACATAAAACAATTTGTTTGTCTATTTTAGCCAAATATATAGATGGTTTAAAATAAGGAAACCTCTAAAAAGTCTAACAATTTATCTAAGATTTCTTAGGTAACTTTCATTAATCAGTAATTTCAAAAATTTTATTTTGAAAATGTTTATTATTAGAGGTTGCATAAAAATAATATAAAAACTATTTTTTAATTTATTCAAAAAATTACTGAAATCCTATTGACAATTCCCTAAAATATGATAAAATAATCATAAAAATGGATAAATGTGGCAAAAAGTGTATAAAATTTTATGTTTATAGGTCAATATGAGCACACAATTGATGTAAAAGGTAGGTTAACGATTCCAAATAAGTTTAGAAACTTACTTGGAGATGGTTTTGTGTTGACAAGAGGCTTAGATGGCTGTTTATCAATTTATGATAAAAGTTCTTGGGAAAATCTTGAAACAAAATTAAATGGACTTCCCTATACAGATGAGAGAGCGAGACTTCTTAGGAGATTTATACTTGGTAGTAGTGATATTTGTGAACCTGATAAACAAGGTAGAATATTAATTCCTGTAGCACTTAGAAAAAATGCAAATTTAAATCAGGATATAGTTTTAATAGGTGTTGGGGATCATATAGAAGTATGGGATAAAGATATGTGGATTAAGAATAATGATTTTGATAATTATGAGAAATTATCAAAAGATATGAATGGGTTAGGAATTTAATGGAGCATATATCTGTATTACTTGATGAATTGGTAGATAGTTTAAATATAAAAGATGATGGCATATATGTAGATATGACACTTGGTGGTGCAGGGCATGCAAAAAAGATATTGGAAAAATTAAGAAATGGAAAGTTGATAGGTATAGACCAAGATGAATTCGCAATAAATTATTCAAAAGAAATTTTAAAAAACTTTGATAATAAGATTTTAATAAGAGACAATTTTATTAACATAAAAAACATATTGGAGAATCTAAGTATCAAGTCAGTAGATGGAATATATATGGATCTTGGAGTATCAAGTTTTCAATTTGATGATGGAGATAGAGGTTTTTCATATAGCAAAAATGCCACACTTGATATGAGAATGAATAGAGATAGTAGAATAACAGCAAAATTTGTAGTGAATAATTTATCGATAGATGAATTAAATAAAATTATAAAAGAATATGGAGAAGAAAAATTTTCAAAAAGTATTGCTAAAAGTATTGTTACATATAGAGAAAAAAAAGAAATAGATAGCACATTAGAATTAGTGGAAATAATAAAAAACTCAATACCAAAAAGATTTGTAGATAAACATCCAGCGAAGAGAACATTTCAAGCACTACGGATATATGTAAATGATGAATTAAATGTTTTGAGTAAAACACTTGATGAAGCAGTAGAACTACTTAGACCTATGGGTAGATTATCAGTAATAACTTTTCACTCACTAGAAGATAGAATAGTAAAACAAAAGTTTAAAGAGTTTGAAAATCCTTGCACTTGCCCTAAAAATTACCCTTGTGTGTGTGGCAAAAAGAGTAAAGGCAAAATTATAACAAAAAAAATCATAACTCCAAGTGACACAGAGTTAACAAAAAATAATAGAGCGAGAAGTGCAAAACTTAGAGTTTTTGAAAAAATATAGGGGAGAATATGGAGAGTTTTAAAACTACAATTAAAGTAGAAAAGAGATATTTTGATATTAACAAATTTGAAAATCTCGTTTTTAATAAGAATAAGATAAAAGCAAAAAGAGTAAAGAGTAGAAAAATATGGAAGGTCTTGGATTTTTTTGCAGTTTTTTTGATGTTTTCAATAGTTATATTATTTCTATTTTTCTCTGCAAAACTCATTATGTCAAATATTTTAATAGCAAAACAAAGAAAAGATATAACTAAACTTGAGTCAATTTTATATGATAAGAAATTAAATAATAAAAGATTAAATGATGAAATTGCAAATATGGTTGATAAAGAATATATAAAAAGCATTGCATATCTAAATTTATCGATGTTTTTACCTACCGAAGCAAATATAATCTTTTATGAAAAAACAGATAATGGCTATGTTAGGCAAATCGATGAAATCAAATAATGAACTAGATAGTGTTGAATTAATTATTAAAAGTAGAATATTACTCTTGGCTCTTTTGGTGGCAATAATTTTTATATTATTGAGTTTTCATTTAGTTGGAATAGTTTTAAAAGATGGAGAAGAATATAATAAAATTATTTTGAGCCAAAGACAGTCAAGTATTGTCGCAAAAACAATACAGGCAAAAAGAGGAGACATATTTGATACAAATGGAGTTTTACTTGCAACTTCAAAAAAAGTATACAATTTAATTTTAGATCCTAAAATTTTACTTTCCGAGTCAGATGGCAGATATGTGAGACCAACAGTAGAAGCAATTTCATATATATTTGGTGATGAAGAAGACAAAATTTATGATATCATAAACAAGAGACCAAACTCTGCATATGTGAGATATAAGAATAATATTTCACTCGAAGATAAACTTAAATTTGATGAATATATGAAAAACAAAAATAACGAATATTCAAAAAATAAAAAGTTAGAAAAAATTAGAGGTATTTGGTTTGAGGATGAATACAAGAGATATTACCCAAATGATTCTCTGTTATCAAATGTAATAGGTTGGACTTATAGTGATGATAGCGAGGGTATGTTTGGTCTTGAATCCTATTATAACGAAGAGTTATCAGGAATTAGTGGGAGAAGTTATGGATATCTTGACAATAGTTATAACCTAGAAAGAATTGTAAAGAAAGAAATAGATGGAAATAGTATTGTGACTACTATTGACCTTGAAATTCAAAAAATAATAGAAAAGCATATAAAAAATTGGGATGATGGGGAAATAGGTTCAAAAGAGTGTTCTGTAATTGTAATGAATCCAAATAATGGTGAAATACTTGGGATGGCATCAAATAATTATTTTAATCTAAATAAACCAAGAGATTTATATATGTATGATGAAAAGGAGTTGTATGAACTTGGAGTTAGAGAAGCAGTTAATAGATATAATAAAAACAATGAAGAAAAAATTAGTTTTGAAGAAGTGGATTCTTATGTGCCATATCAACAGATATTGGAGATAGGAAAGGAATTTGCATATTATAAAAATTGGAAAAATAATTGTATACAAAACACATTTGAACCTGGATCAACTTCAAAAATATTTACGGTTGCAGCAGGGCTTGAAGAAAACATAATAAATGAAAACACAAATTTTTTGTGTGAGGGGAAAATTCATTTAACTGATGGAGAGAATAGTTGGGACATTAGATGTAATAATAGAAATGGACATGGTAATCTAAATTTGCTTGATGCCATAAAAGTATCTTGTAATATGAGTATGGCAGAAATTGGTGAGTTGATGGGTTATGAGAATTTTACAAAATATCAAGAAATATTTGGATTTGGACAAAAAACGAATATAGATTTGCCATATGAAGCCGATACAAGTAAACTTATTTATAATAAGGAGACAATAGGTAGAACTGCACTTGCTACTAATTCTTTTGGGCAAAACTTTAACTGCACTATGATACAAATGATAAGTGCTTATGCCTCAATAATCAACGGAGGGACATATTATGAACCTCATATTGTAAAGAGTATTTTAAATAACAAAAATCTAGTAATAAAAAATATTGAAAAAAAGGCGATTAGAAAAACTGCATCAAGTAGAACAGTAAATTTTTTAAAGCAGGCTTTATATGAGACAGTAGAAACTGGGACTGGAAAATCTGCAAAAATTAAAGATTTAGATATAGGAGGAAAGACTGGGACTGCAGAAAAATTGCCAAGATATGAAAAAAATTATTTGGTGTCTTTTTGTGGATTTGCACCTATTGAGAATCCAAAATATCTTGTGTATGTAGTTATAGACCAACCAAAACTTGAAGGAGAAGAACAGGCAAAAGCAGTATTTGCAACTGAAATTTTTAAGGAAATTATGATAGATATAGAAAATATAAAAGATATTAGAGAAAATGAATATTCAAATTTAGAAAATTTAGCAGATGAAATTCTTGTTGTAAAAGAAGATAATGAGATAGATATAGTTTTATCAAATGAAAAGGTGCAAAGTCAGTATAAAGATTCTATTATAGATGAGATCATAATAGATAATAAAAAAAATATTGGGTATTCTTCGCCCGAGTTAATACCAAGGGAGTAGGGATGGGATTGATTTCATTAGAAAAAATTGTTTATTCAATAATATTATTATTTTTGTCGTCATTATTATATATTATTTTTATACCTATTTTAACTAAACTAAAATTTGGGCAAGTTGTTAGAGACGATGGACCAAAGACACATCTTAAAAAATATGGAACACCAACAATGGGTGGATTGGTTATGATTATTTGTTTTGCTATCGCATTTTTATTTATTTATAAAAATAATATATTTGAAAATTTTGAATTATTAATTACCTTACTTGGTTTTGGAATAATTGGTTTTCTTGATGATTATTTAAAAATAATTAAAAAAAATCCAAAAGGATTAAAAGCAAAATATAAATTACTATTGCAATTAATATTTAGTATATATTTTTTATATTGCACTCTAATTGTAAAAGCGAACTTTATTAACATTCCATTTTTTAATGTTTATTATTTTAAAGAAAATAATTATTTTTTAAATTTTTTAATGTTTATATTGATGGTTTTATTTATTACAGGAGTTAATAATGGTGTAAATTTTACTGATGGTTTAGATGGACTATGTGGCAGTGTGACAATAGTTATTAGTATTTTTTATATCTTTATATCAATTTATTATAAAATGGATATAGATTTGTTTTTAATAAACTATATAATGTTAATTTTATTAATTTCATTTTTGATATTTAATAAATACCCTGCAAAAATTTTTATGGGAGATACGGGCTCACTTTTTTTGGGTGCATATGTTGCGATTATGGCTATTAAATTGAATTGTGTATTTCTTATATTTATATATGGATTTATTTATTTTTTTGAAGTTGTATCTGTTATACTACAAGTTTCTTATTTTAAAATGACAAAAGGAAAAAGACTATTTAAAATGGCACCTATCCATCATCATTTTGAAAAACTGGGATTTAGTGAAAATAAAATAGTATTAAGTTTTACACTAATCACCATTGTTCTATGCATTGTGAGTTTCTTATTGCTTGGAGGTATCTATGGAAAATAAAAAAGAAGATAAAGTTTTGGTGCTTGGGGCAGGGAGTAGTGGCATAGCTGCAACAAAACTTTTAATTATTAAAGGGATCAGAGTTATTTTATATGATGACAATAAAAACATAAATATTGATGAGATAAAAAAACAAATTCCAAATGATGAGATGTATGAAATTGTATTGGGTAATCTAGATGATAAAGAATTATTAAACTTATCTCTCTGTGTTATAAGCCCAGGTTTTGCAAAATATAGTAAACTAATAATGGAATTAAAAATTAAAAATATTCCAATTATAAGTGAAATAGAACTTGGGTTTAGATTTGCAAAAGGAAATATTTGTGCAATCACTGGCTCAAACGGAAAAACTACTACCATTAAACTGATAGGGGAAATATTGAAAAAATATTATAATGATGTGAGAGTGCTTGGAAATGTTGGGAAACCTTTTTGTGATGAGGCATTATTTACAAACGAAAAAAGTGTGACTGCACTTGAAATTAGTTCTTTTCAACTTGAAGATATCAATAAATTTAGACCAAATGTCGCTGCCATCCTAAATCTATCACCTGACCACTTGGATAGATACAATAGTTATCAAGATTATATAGAAGCAAAATTAAATATAGCAGTAAATCAAACAAGCAATGACTATTTGATTTTAAATTATGAAGATAGCATATTGAGAGAATTATCGTTAAATAAAAATTTATTTAAGAGTAGAATTATATTTTTTAGTAGTAAACATACTCTCGTTGAAGGCTTTTATCTAAAAAAAGATTATATATATTATAAAAACAATTCTAAACTCATTAAACTATTAAATGTCTCTGAATTAAAATTACTCGGTTTACATAATTATGAAAATGTAATGGCTGCAATGGCAGTTACATATTATATGAATGTTCCATTTACTAAAATCGTTGAGACTTGTAAAGAATTTAAACCAATAGAACATAGAATGGAATTTGTAAGAGAGAGATGTGGTATAAAATTTTATAATGACTCAAAGGCTACAAATCCTGATGCAGCAATAAAGGCGATAGATGCTCTAAAAGAAAAAATTATTTTAATTGCTGGTGGTTATGACAAGAGAGTTGATTATGGGGATTTGGTAGTAAAGATAAAAGAGAAGGTTAAATATTTGATTTTAATTGGAGCGACCAAGAGAGCTATAGCAAATAGATGTAGAGATATGAATTATACAAATGTAGTTTTTGCTGAAACATTAGAAGAAGCAGTAGATATTGCAAATAGTTATGCAAATGTAGGTGAAAGTGTTTTGTTATCTCCTGCTTGTTCTTCATTTGATATGTTTTCATCATATAAGGAGAGAGGAAATAAGTTTAAAGAAAAGGTGATGAGTCTTAAATGATAAATATATTAAAAAAAAATGAATACCTATTATTTTTTTTAGTATTATTTATAAGCTTTTTTGGAATTATAAATTTATTTTCGGCTTCAAGTTTATATGCGATAAGAACTTATGATGATTCGTTATTTCTTGTAAAAAAGCAAATTGCATTTATGCTGACAGGAATTATCATTTGCATAATTTTATCTTTTGTAAATTGGAAGTTATTGGAAATAACTAGTATATATATATATTTGATATCTTTATTATTGGTCATAATAACGGTGACTCTTGGGACAATAAGTAGAGGCTCAATGAGATGGTTGACTTTTAGTGGACTTACATTTCAACCATCAGAAATTATGAAAATAGGTATAATCTTATTTTTGTCATCTCACATCAAAAAAAATTTATATAAAATAAATGACAAGAACTTTTTTTTTAAAACTCTATTTATAGGACTAATACCAAGTATTATTGTTTCTATAAATAATTTATCAACAGGTATAATTATTTTTTTGATAACTATTTGTATTTTGTTTATATCATCAAAAAAAATTATATTTTTTTTAATCTTATTTTCTTTATTTGTGTTTTTTTATATATTTGCATATGATATAGCATACATAGTAGAAAATACAGGTATTATTAAGGGATATCAGTTGGGCAGAATTTTTGCTTGGAAAAGACCTAATGAGCATACTGAGACAATGTTTCAAACCTTACAAGGTTTATATGCAATAGGATCAGGTGGAATTTTTGGCAGAGGGCTTTTTGAGTCAATTCAAAAGAGCATTTTGCCAGAAGTTCAAAATGATATGATATTTGCTATAATATGTGAAGAACTTGGAGTGGCTGGGGGAATATTATTACTTTTTTTATATCTACTTATGATTTGTAGGATTTTTTTTATATCATATAGACAAATTGATTTATTTGCAAAATTTATCACTTTTGGAATAGGGATGCATTTTGCAATGCAAGTTATTTTTAATATATTTGTTGTCACAAATTTATTTCCAAATACTGGTGTGAATTTACCATTTGTGAGTTATGGTGGTTCATCAATTCTATCTTCCTTCATAGAAATCGGTATAGTTATGAATGTGTCAAGAGAGAGTATGTAGTTGTGTAAACCAAAGTAATAAGGTGAGATAGTAAGGGATAAGTTTTTCAAATTAAATTCAAGATAAATATTTTGATAGTTTTTTATGTCTATACTATAAAATTTTAGGAAATATAATACAAAATATGAACAAAAAAAGTAAACTTTTATTGATAATTTTAATATTTATAGTTTTTTTAAATGTCTCTTTCAATATGAAAGCAAAAGATGTTGCTGTCTATGGAGTGACTAAATATGAAGTGGGACAGTTTAGAGAGCAAGTCTTGGGACAAAATAAAAGTATGATAGTTTTGTTCATCAAAGAAAAATTTATACCACATAAAAAAATTCCATATATTGATAAATACGAAATAAATTTATTTTTTCCTAATAGAGTTGATATAGTTGTATATGAAAATAAGCCAATAGGTTATATAAGATATATGAATACATATTTTTATTTTGATAAAGAAGGGTATGTGATAGATGCTACAAGTGAGAGTGAAAATAATATTCCTGAGTTTAGGGGGATTTCATTTAGCAAAATAGTATTAAATCAAAAAATTGCTGTAAATGATGATAAAATCTTTTCATCTATTCTTAATATTTCAGAAAACATACTTGATTCTAATTTGCCAATATATTTGGTAAACTATAATAATTTAGAAGATATAAGAGTTTTTTTTGCATCAGTAGAAGTAAAACTTGGAGATAATGAAAATATGGAATACAAGTTTAATACTCTTAAAAATATGTATGATAAAATAAAAAGTTTAAAAGGTATATTAGATATATCTGATGCAAAAGAAAATATGATAGATGAGAAATATATTTTTAAGACAATACCATAAAAGAAGTATAAGAAAATCTCTAAAAAGTATAATAATTTATCTAATGCTTCCTATGGAACTTTCATTATTCAGTCCTTTCAAAAATGAAATTTTTAAAACTTATATTAATAAGACTAACTATTAAATATTAAAAAAAATGCTTGTATTGATATAAAAAATGTTATAAAATAGATTAATGTAATGTGGAGGATAGTATGCTAGAGATAAAAAATCCAGATCAGCGAATATCTAATAATAATATAAAAGAAAAGCATTATGATTCGGTAGCAAGAATACTCGTTTTGGGTATTGGTGGTGCTGGAAATAATGCTATTAATAGAATGATAGAAGATAATGTGAGAGGTGTTGAGTTTGTAGCTATAAATACTGACAAACAAGATTTAAATCACTGTAAAGCTCCTATAAAAATTGCGATAGGAGAAAAACTTACAGGTGGTAGAGGTTGTGGTGCAATGCCAGAAGTAGGAGAAGGTGCTGCAAACGAATCAAAAGAATCAATAAGAGCACTCTTTAGAGAAACAAATGGACAGAAAAGAGCAGATATGGTTTTTATAACTTGTGGAATGGGTGGAGGTACAGGAACTGGTGCAGCACCTATTATCGCAAATATTGCAAAAGAAGAAGGTATCTTAACTGTTGCAGTTGTCACAAAACCTTTTAGATTTGAAGGTAGGACAAGAATGAATAGAGCAATGAGTGGAATAAATAAGTTATACCCAAATGTTGATACATTGATTGTAATACCAAACGATAAATTATTTCAAGTAGTAGACCCAAAAGATGGATTCAAAGAAAGTTTTGCAAAAGCTGATGAGATATTGAAACAATCAATAAGAGGGATAACTGATTTAATCAATTTGCCTGCTCTTGTAAATTTAGACTTCGCAGATATTTCTACAGTAATGAGAGGAAAAGGTATTGCTCATATATCAATAGGAGAAGGTGCTGGAGATGAAAAGATGATAAATGCTATAAAAAAGGCAATAGAGTCTCCACTTCTTGATACATCAATAGATGGAGCAACTGATTTGATAGTTTGTATCAGTGGCAAAGTATCTCTTATGGATGTAGATGCAGCAATGAGAGAAATTGAACCTAAATTAAGTCCTGATGTTAACATCATACTTGGGGCAAGAGAAGATGAAAATGCAAACGACACAGTTTCGATAACACTTATTGCTACGGGGATTAGAGATGTAAAAGATATCAACCCATATGCAAAACAAAACTATTATCAAGCCCCACAAGTTCCAAACAATAATCCAAATATGTATAATATGCAAAATATGGGTAGAATGGATGATATGGCTTATATGAATTATCAGGAAGCTATGAATAGACAGCAAAACAATAATCAAAATAATAATATACCAAATGGATTGGGTGCATTCTTTTCAAATAAAAAAAACAAAGGTTTAGATACAAACTCACATGATACTAATTTAAAAAGTGATATAAAAAATAGAGATAGTCTAAATGTAGATTTGACAAAATTAGGTTTTGCAAAAAAAGATAATAATACTGATTTGCCAAGTTTTATAGATAACCAGTAAATAGTATAAAATATTTTTAGGAAGGAAAGTATTGTGCCAAACACAATACTTTTTATATTGATTTATGTATGAAAGTGAAATAAATAAGAGAAGAACATTTGCTATAATCAGCCATCCTGATGCAGGGAAAACTACACTCACAGAAAAGTTTTTGCTATATGGTGGTGCTATTAATTTGGCAGGAACAGTCAAGGGCAGAAAAGCAAGTAGAAAAGTCACATCTGATTGGATGGCTATAGAAAAAGATAGAGGAATATCTGTTACAACTTCTGCTATGCAATTTGAATATAATGGAATGTGTATAAATATTTTGGATACACCAGGGCATCAAGATTTTTCAGAAGATACATATAGAACTTTAATGGCCGCAGACCAAGCTGTGATGGTAATTGATTGTGCCAAGGGTGTTGAAGCACAGACAAAAAAATTATTTAAAGTTTGTGTGATGAGACATATTCCAATATTTACTTTTATAAATAAACTTGATAGAGAAGCAAGAGATATTTTTTCACTCCTTGATGAGATAGAAAATGTGCTTGGGATAAGAGTTTGTCCTATGAATTTGCCAATAAGCTCTGGAAAAACTTTTAAGGGAATATATGATAGGGAAACAAAAAAAATTATAACTTATATATCAAAAGATAATGGTCAAAGAGAGCTTGAAACAAAAATTTATGATATTAATGATAATTTGGTAAATGATATAATTGGTAAAGAATATATCGACAAATTAAAAGAAGATATAGAATTAATAGATGGTGCAACAGATAAATTTGATAGAAAAAAAATAGATAATGGAGAATTAACCCCTGTATTTTTTGGCTCTGCTCTCTCGAATTTTGGAGTAAAAGAATTTTTAAATAAATTTATTGAATTAACTTTGCCTCCTCTCCCAAGGAATAGCAATATGGGAATAATTCCTGCTACAAGTGATGATTTTAGTGGATTTGTTTTTAAAATACAAGCAAATATGAATAAAGCACATAGAGATAGACTGGCATTTATAAGGATTTGTTCTGGAAAATTTGAAAAGGGAATGGAGGTAAATATTAATATTGCTAAAAAAAAGATAAGACTAAATCAAGCAGATCAAATGTTTGCATCTGAGAGAAAAATTACAGAAGAGGCATATGCTGGTGATATAATAGGTTTATTCGATTCTGGGATATTTTCTATAGGTGAGACACTTTCAAAAAACAGCAATTCACTTTTGTATGATGGAATACCAACATTTGCACCAGAACACTTTGCAAGAGTAAAACAAGTTGATACAATGAAGAGAAAACAATTTGTAAAAGGAATAGAACAAATTGCTATGGAAGGTGCCATACAGGTATTTAATGATTTGAATTCTGGGATGGAAGATATAATAGTAGGGGTAGTAGGAGAGCTTCAATTTGATGTTTTAATGTATAGATTGTCAAATGAATATAATGTTCAAGCGAAACTTGAAAAATTACCATATTCATATATTAGGTGGATAAGTAATTATACAGATATAAAAGTAGAAGAAATAAATGGAACATCCGATATGAAAATTGTAAAAGATATGAGTGATAGGCCATTATTATTGTTTTCACATGAGTGGAGTATAAAAATGGTTCTTGATAGAAATAAAAATTTAGAATTAAGTGAGTTTTCAAAAAATTAATTATGGAAAATAATATTATTGAAATTAAAAATTTAAAAAAAATATTTTTTGTCGCAGAAAATCAAATTGTGGCACTTGATGACATTAATTTGCAAATAGAAAAAGGTTCTATTTTTGGAATTATTGGATTATCTGGTGCTGGAAAATCAACTCTTGTTCGGATGATGAATTATCTTGAAAAACCTACTTGTGGTGAAGTTTTATTTGAAGGTATGGATTTATCAAAATTAACTGAAAAGTCTTTGCGAGAGTTAAGAAAACAAATTGGTATGATATTTCAAAATTTTAATTTGTTAGAACAAGTAAATGTAATAAAAAATGTAATGTTTCCCCTTGAAATATCACATATGAAAAAAGAAGATCGCATTGAGAGAGCAAAGTATCTATTGAAACTTGTAGGATTATCTGATAAAGAAAAGGCATATCCTTCACAATTATCAGGTGGACAAAAACAGAGAGTTGCAATAGCAAGGGCACTTGCTACAAATCCAAAAGTCATACTTTGCGATGAAGCAACGAGTGCACTAGATCCAAAGACTACATCACAAATACTTGAATTATTAAAAAAGATTAATAGAGAAATGAATGTAACGATTGTAATTATAACACATCAAATGAGTGTAATAGAAAGTATTTGTGATAGAGTTGCAATTATTGATAATAGTAAAATTGCCGAAATAGGTGATGTAAAAGATATTTTCAAGAACCCGAAAACAGAAATTGGGAAAAAATTGATATTTGGGAATTATGTAGAAAACATAAATGAATTAAATTTGAGTTCAAATGGCAAAAAAATAAGGCTTGCTTTTGATGGGACAAATTCAAATGAACCTATAATTTCAAAAATGGTACTTAGTGCAAATTCTAATTGTAATATTTTGTATGCTAATGCAAAAGAAATAGATGGAAATGTTTTCGGAGAAATGATTATAGAACTTCCAAAAGATGAAGAGAGTGCAGAAAAGATGAAGGAATATTTAAAAAAATCAAATGTAACTTTTTGGGATGTATAGTTTTGTAGTATAAAAATAATGTTGCATTGGCAACCTACTCAATCGTAGGGGCGAAGCATTGCGAGCCCGTATCAAGACAGTAGAGTTAATCGTAGGGGCGAAGTACCACGAGCCCATATGCAAGACAGTAGATAAAGTTGTAGGGGCGAAGCATTGCGAGCCCTAATACAAAAAAGTTATGGTATTTGTAGGGGCGAACCTTCGGGAGCCCATAATTGGAGGTATGATATGATATTTTTAGTATTAAATTTAAATAATATAATAAATCAAATAATTTCATCTCTTGATTTTGAATTATATATTAATTCAACTATAGAATCAATTTTTATGATTTTTACATCATCGTTTATTGCATATTTAATAGGAATTCCACTTGGAGTTGTACTTTTTATAACTGGAAAAGATAGTATTTCACAAAATGATTTTTTGTATAATATTTTATCAATCATAGTAAATATTTTTAGATCTATTCCTTTTATTATACTTTTAATACTTGTGATGCCATTTACAAAATTTGTGGTTCATACTGTCATAGGACCATCGGCTGTCATACCTCCACTTGTCATATCAGCAGCACCATACATAGCGAGAATGGTAGAGCAATCTCTATGCGAAGTTGATAAGGGAGTTATTGAGGCTGCAAAAGCGATGGGGGCAAGTAATTTTCAAATTATAACAAAAGTTTTGTTGGTTGAGAGTAAGCCATCACTACTTGTTGGAGCAGCAATATCAATCACAACTATACTTGGATATTCTGCAATGGCAGGTGCAGTAGGTGGTGGTGGACTTGGTGATGTTGCTATAAGATATGGTTATCATAGATACGAACAAGTGACAATGTTTGTGACAGTTATTTTATTACTTATTATGGTTCAAATAATTCAATATGTATTTATGAAGTTAGCAAAAAAGAGCGATAAGAGAATTATTAACTAAACATTGTATTTTTTATATTTAAATGTTATATTTATATGAGTTAATCTCTGAAAAGTTTGTTTTTTAGTTAGATTTTTTTATACAATCTAAATAGTTTAATTTTTTTTAAAATTAAAATTTTAAAAAATTTGTATTAGAGATTTTCATAACTTAATAGTTTATCGGAGGATAAAAAAATGAAAAAAATATTTAGTATGTTATGTGCTTTTACAGTGTTATGTTCACTTTTTGGATGCGGTGAGAAAAGACTTCCAAATGGTGTTGATGTTGTTATAGCAGCAACCCCTGTTCCACATGCTGAGATTTTAAATGCCGTAAAGGGTTTGATGAGAGAAAGAGGATATAATCTTTATGTGAAAGAATTTTCTGATTATGTTACACCAAATATTGCAGTAGATGAAGGTGAAGTTGATGCAAATTTCTTTCAACATATTCCTTATCTTGATGAATTCAATGCTGAGAGGGGGACAAAAGTTGTATCAGTTGGTGCAGTTCACTATGAGCCATTTGGATTATATGCAGGTAATAAAAAAAGTTTAGAAGATGTTGCAAGTGGTGATAAAATAGCAGTTCCAAATGATGTCACAAATGAAGCAAGAGCTTTGCTTTTACTTGAGAGTGCAGGGCTCATTAGACTTAGAACTGGTGTTTCTCTAAAAGCCACAGTTGCTGATATAGTTGAAAATAATTATAATTTACAAATTGTTGAATTAGAATCAGCACAAATACCAAGGGCTCTTGATAGTGTTGAGTATGCTTGTATGAACGGAAATTATGCTATGCAGGCAAAATTTAAAGTAAGTGATGCTTTATTTATTGAACCAAAGGATTCAGATGCAGCAAAAAAATATGCTAATGTCGTTTGTGTAAGAGATGGAAGAGAATATGAACCATTTGTAAATGATTTGATGGACTGTTTAAAATCTGATAATGTTAGAGAATTTGTAGATAAGAAATATAATAGTTCGGTAATTTTAGTTGATTGATTTTGAAAATAAAAATAAAACAAATATTATAGCAAGAAATGCAACATATACAGCACTATATGTTGCATTGTGTTTTTTATTGGCACCTTTTAGTTATGGAAGCATTCAAGTAAGAGTAGCAGAGTCTCTCACAGTATTAGCACTATTTGACCCTTATGCTATCATATCTATATCACTTGGGTGCTTTTTATCAAATTTATTTATGTCAAATGTTTATGACATAATATTTGGAACCCTTGCTACTTTTATTGGTTTATTTTTGATTAGTAAAATAAAAATAGATAATTTTTTTGTAAAGATGTTTCCAACTATAATTTCTAATGCAATAATAATTCCATTTGTTTTAAGATATGGATATAAACTTAATGATATTGTTTTATATATGGAATTTATTTTTATTGCAATAGGAGAAATTATATCGGTATATGGCATAGGGTATATTTTGTATAAGAGTTTATGTGTATTAAAGAAAAAGAGATAAAAAAAATTTATTTTATTGGCATAGGTGGTATTTCTATGAGTGGGTTAGCACTCATCGCAAAAGATATGGGATTAGAAGTTTTAGGATCAGATACAGTGAAGAGTGAAATCACTGATATGCTAATAAATAAGGGTATAACGATAAATTTTAGCCAAATCAGTGAAAATATTAAAAAAGATTTTGACATAGTGATTTATACTGCAGCTATTCATAATGATAATAAAGAATATGTAGAAGCAAAAAGGCTTGGATTGAATTTAATGTCCCGTGCAGAGTTTTTGGGACTCATAATGAAAGATTATAAATTGAGAATAAATGTTTCGGGGACTCACGGAAAAACCACTACAACTTCTATGATTTCAAATGTTCTTATGAAAAATAATAATAATCCTACTGTTCTTTTGGGTGGGATGTTTAAAGGAATAAATGGAAATGTAAAAATAGGTAGTAAGGATATAATTGTCTGTGAGGCATGTGAATACAAAAATAGTTTTTTGGAGTTTTTCCCAAATGCAATCATTATAACTAACATAGAAGAAGACCATTTAGATTTTTTTAAAGATATAAATGACATAAGAAATTCATTTAAAAAATTTATAGATAAAATCCCAAATGATGGACTTTTGGTTATAAATAAAAATATAGATAGAATAGAAAAATTGGTTAAGGATTTTAATGGCAGAGTTATAACTTATGGATTAACAGAAGATTCTGATTATTATCCTAAAAATATTAATTTAAATGATGATGGGACATATACATTTGATTTAATGAATAAAAAAAATAATTTGGGATTGGTTAAGTTAAATGTAATAGGATATCATAATGTAGAAAATGCTGTTTCTGTTTTTTCACTGCTTTTAAATTTGGGTTTTGATTTTGATGTTATAAATTATGGGCTTAAAACTTTTACTGGAACAGATAGAAGACTTGAATATAAAGGGACTTTTAACAATATAAAAGTATATGATGACTATGCACATCATCCTAGTGAAATAAGTGCAAGCATAAAGGCTTTTAAAACTTTATTAAAAAATGATAATAGGTTAATAATTGTTTTTCAGCCACATACATATACTAGAACGGCTGCATTGTATGAAGACTTTGCCAAAGTATTTTCTACACTTGATTATTTGATACTAATTGATATTTATGCAGCGAGAGAAATTAATGAAACTGGTGTTAATTCAAAGGATTTAGTTGATTATATAAATAGAAAATATAATAAAAATTTTTTATATATTGAAAGTATGGATGAGACAGTTGAGTATTTGCTTGATTTTCTAAAACCTAATGATATAGTAGTAAGTATGGGTGCAGGAGATGTGTTTAAAGTAGTTGATAAATTAATTAAAAAATTGTGATTCTAATTAAAGAAATATCAAAAGTAATAATTTAGATAAGGATTTCTATGGGACTTCATTATCAGTAATTTTTTAATTATATATGGTAATTTATAAACTAAAACTAAATATGGTTTTAGTTTTTTGTTTTCAAAATTTTTTTATGGGTATGTGGTGGTATATCAACAGATAGGTCACCCTACGGTTAATATTACAATTTTGCATACGGGCTCGCGGTGCTTCGCCCCTACATTTTTAAGTTTGCCCCTACAAATACACCCCTATCAAATGATAATATGCCCCTATGGGTAGAGCCGTAGGGGCGAACCATTGGGAGCCCGCAGCAAGATAGTAGTGTTGTCAGTAGGTGTGAAGTATCTATAAAAACTAACATAGTATATAGTACTCAGTACCCATTTAATATACTTATGAAAAAAATACAAATTTTGGAATTTAAATATATAAATATCATATTTAATTTTTAAAATTGCTGACTTAAAACATGGCAATCTTTAACAATATAAATTTTTCAAATCATAATAATACTTAATAGTATGCATTTTGAAAATTTTATTATGAAAAAATTTGAATAATGAGAGTTTTATAGGAAACTTTAGATAAAT
>CAMIYN010000027.1 GCA_946403075.1 uncultured Lachnospiraceae bacterium
GTTAGTGTATATATCGCTCTAAAGTGTAAAAATAGCAAGTTATTTATTCTTACATTTTTTTGTTATATGTTCGTATTATTTGTGTCCTGTCCTTTGCTAATATTAATGGCTTTTGTCAAATATAAAGGGTTGAATTCAAAATCCAAATACCCTTCAAGACAAGTCTCTACATAGTAATCTGACGGAACTCCAAGCTGCCTATACTCGTGCATTATGTAAACAAATGCATCAATTTCTTTCTCATCAAGTTTTATTTTTAAATCAGCCTTATAGTAAAATGTAGGATAGCCTTCATATCTATCAAGTGCTTCTTCATTTTCCTTTGTTACTTTCCAGATGGCTATAGGAACTCTACCACCCCTTTTCTTTTCAATTGTTAAATATGCTCCAGTTTTACTACCCTTAAAAAGTAGTTCGTATCCCTTTATGAATCCTGTGCCGACAGGTTTAGCACCAGGACATCTCATCATCATTTGTCTTTTATTTAAATTGCTTCCGTAAGCTATATAATATTTATACTTTCTCATTTTCATCAACCCCCTTTCAAGCAGCTACCCTTACTCTTCTCCAAGCTGCATTACCATCAAGTCTACTCATAAATAACTCTCTTGCTGTTTTAAACTCATCTCCAATGAATCCAAGTCTTAAAAGCCATGTTCTCATTGCATACTTTTTGTTTTCTTGTTGCTGTGGTCTCGCACTTGCTGACTTTTGAGTTTTTGCCATCTGGCTTAGTGCTAAACAAAGTTGTATGTAAGATTTAAGTTGTCCTGCATGAAGTCCACCTTTCTTATCGCTTGTAGGATTGTCAAATTGAAAAAGTCTAAACTCAACTGTGCCCTTTGTAAATGTTGCATGTAGGTTTAGCATTCTATATCTGCTGTCATTATAATGTGCATTTCTATCGTAGTTGTTTCCAATGTACCAAAGGTCTGATAACTTTTGCATTGTAGTTGGTTTCTGCTTGTTAAGTTTCTTTAAAAAGTTAGAATCAACCGTTTTGCAATATCTATCAACTCTATATCTATCAAGGTTTAATGCTCCGATTAGTAATTTTTCGTGGCTTGCCATTATGTTACAAAGGTTTCTTAGTGTTTTAGCATCGTGTCCATTTGCTCCAATGTGTATGTGGACTCCGCAACAGTGATTTGGATTACTTACTGCTCCCGCTTTTCTTAAGTCCCTTATAATTTGTTGCAAGTCTTCAATGTCATCGTATTTAAGGATTGGTGTAATTAACTCTGCTTTTTCAAGGTCGCTACTTGCACTGATTGATACATCTCTACTTACTTTCCATTTTCTTCCTTTGTTGTCTTTAACTTCATAACTATCGTAATTGTCATTTAAATGTTTGAGTGTGCTTTCAGTTCCGAAGTGCTTTCCGACAATCTTTGCTGCTTCCCTTCTTGTAATCTCTGCCATCTCGATTTCAACTCCGATGGTTTGCTTTTTCATCTCGTTAATTAATTCTGTAGTTTTTGTTTTCATTTTTCTTTTCCTTTCGCTTTTTGAGTGGTTTCTACACTTTTTAAGGTAGTGTATATATCACTCTAAAGTGTGAAAATAGCAACCATTTTATTCTTACATTTTAGTGTCCTATATGTGTCCTACTATTAAAAAATACCTTTGAATAATAGCCACTATTCATCAAATAAATAATCCATTCCTTCTTCTTCAATTAAATCTATGGCTTCATCTTCAGTAAGTCCACCATCTTTTATTAAAGTTTCTACAGCTTCACTCATTAAATTTACTCACAATTTTTAATCATCAAAGTTTAAAACTAATCCCATATCTTCTAAATAAAGATAAATGTCAAATAGCTCACTATCAGTTTTCTTTTCTAAGTCTTCTTTTTTGTAATCAGTAAGTTTTATTATTTTATTTATCAATACATCTCTATCCATTTTTGCCTTTCTTATTAAGTTAACTACATTGTTGATTTCTGATTCATTTGCACCAACGACTTCCAAACTTTCTCTTGTGCCACACTCACTGCAAACTTCATCAATTTCATTAAATCTTGACATTGCAGGATACCCTATAATGTCTTTACCACATTTTTTGCATTTAACTTTTTCAATTTTATCTTCGTTGTAAATAACACTAAGTCCAGAGCCATTGTCCCATCGCATCATAATATTTCCAATGTCATCAACTCCCCTTACAAATCCTTTAGTTCCTGTTGGTGGAGCCTGCACATCATCCATCTTTTTAAGCATTACTCTTAATCCTACTGGATATTCATTTCTTAGTTTTTCTAATTCTTCTTTTTTAATTCTCATGCAGTTGCTCCTTTTCTAAATGCTGATGAACCAGTTAAGCTTTGCATTAGAATTTTTCTATCAAGTTTAAATTCATCTCCAATGAACCCAAGCCTTAATAGAAAACATCTCATAGAATACTTTTCTGATTCAATCTCTCTTTCTTTAGCTTTGACACTTTTGCCTTCCTTAATCATCTCTACAAGCTTACTAAAAAACTTCATACTTGCTTGTATCATTTCAGGTGTAGCATTTCCATCAAGCCAATTAAATGTTATAGTGTTGTCCTTAATTTCAAATTTTAAATCTTCTGTGTTAAATGCTTTTTTAAATAAATTTGATTTAGCATTTATTAGTTTTGTAATGCGATACTCAAAATTTGTGTCAGTGGAATCTACTGGAATTGAAATTGTGTAAGCATCTACTTTTTCCATTGTCATTCTCTCCTTTAAATTTTGTTAGTATCACATATTACCGTAAGTGCCAATTTATATCAACGAATTTACAAATTAAATAAGTGTATTTATAAACATATTTACACTAATTTAAAAGGAGATTTTTGAAAATCTCCTCAAGACATTTAACTACTATGGAATTACCTGCTTGGCGATACAACTGTGCATTTGAGTTAATATTTTTTACTTTATCAAAATCTTCATCACTAAAACTCATTAATCTAAAACACTCTCTCGGTGTAAGTTTCCTTATCCTTAATTTTTTCTTTTCCATAAATGCTATTCCTCAAATTAATAAACTCTTTTACGAGTTTTCTCTTTTCTTCAAATGTTAATCCATCATCATTTACTGTTATACAAGTCACTTCTCCGTGATTTTCCATAACAGTTGGAGCAATGCCAAATTTATCAACTATCCTACCACAACTATGCCCTGATGGTTTGTAATTTCCAAGAACTCTAATCTTCATATACCACCACTCCATAATTATGTATATTTGTTTTTATGCAAGGAGCAATGTTCCCTGTCATTTGTTTATGAAGTGTGCCTTTCTCTACTTCCTTAACTCTTGCATTAAAGTATGTAGGGTCTATGAAATCGTATGGCTTTACAAGTCCTTTATTTATTATTTCCTTAAATAGCTCATTCCTATCCATAAACCACCACTCCTAAAATACCACTACAAGTTAATGTATTTGTTATTTGCTTTTGCACTCTTCCCCTTTTTTGATTTTGACCCATAAATGACAAATCTATCCCATCATAAACTTCTGCTTCTAAGAAACCGATACTCGTTGCATTTTTAATAAATAGTCTGTCATCAACATTAACCCCAAGTATCTCTTTATGATTTTCAAGATATTTTTTTATATCCATTATTGCCTCACAAAGTTATCAGTAGGTCTATTCCCTGCAAGAGTTGTAATGCACTTTCCAACTTTACAATCTATGCTACCTTCAAATCTCTCTTTTCTTGGATAGTTCCCTGTGCCATCTTTTGTAAAACAGTGTATCAGTTTTTCAGATAAAAAATACTTCTCATCCACCTTATCTTCAAGTATGTCTTTTAAGAATATTTTTAACTCTTGCTTCTTAGGAAACTCAAAATTTTTATTTATATCATTTCTAATTGAAACAATAAATACTCTTGGTCTATTTTGTGGAACTCCATAATCTTTAGCATTCATTTCACTGTAAACTGTTTTATAACCAATTCTACTCATCTCACTTATGTATTCATCAAGTTTGTCTTTGTGTCTTTTTGAAAGTAGATTTTTTACATTCTCTCCAACCACAAACTTAGGTTTAATCTTCTCAACTATCCTTAGCATCTCATACATAAGACCTGAGCGAGTTTTCCCTTTTATAATCCCTGCTTGTTTACCAGCAATAGATACATCTTGACAAGGAAAGCCTCCAAATATTAAATCAATGTTTTTATAATCTTTATCCCATTTAGTTATGTCTTGGGTAGGAAAGAAAGTTCCGTGTATAGCGTTAAAACTCTTTATAGCATACTTATCAATCTCAACTGCATCTACAACTTCAACATCGATACCTATGTTCTTCAATGCTTTACTACATGCCCCAAGTCCTGCAAATAACTCTATTACTCTAAACTTATCCATCTACACTCTGCTCCTTAAATGTAAAATCATCAGCACTTGGATCATACACATCTATGCAATTTAACTTCTGACCATTTCTTATACAAAAAATATCATCAGTCTTTTTGTTTCTTAATGCGATCAGTCTTCTAATAATTGCACTTGCATATTTTGGATCAAGCTCCATTGAATATACTTTTCTGTTTAACTGCTCCCCTGCAATAAGTGTTGAACCACTACCTCCAAATGGCTCATAAATTATTGTATTCTCTTGTGTTGAGTTTCTCATAGGATATGCTATAAGTTTTATAGGCTTCATGGTGGGATGTAGTTCTGACTTCTTTGGTCTTTCAAATTCCCACACAGTTGTTTGTTTTCTATCACTAAACCACTCGTGTTTAGCTGTATCCTTAAATGCATAAATAACTGGTTCATGTCTTTGTTGATAATCAGACCTACCAATTACAAGTGTGTCTTTAACCCAAATGCAAGTTGATGAATAATGAAATCCTGCTGACACTGTTGCATTGTAAAAATTAACTTTTTCAGAGTCAGAGTGAAAACAATAAAATGCTCCACCATCAACTAAGTTTTCATAGATATTCTTAAATGCTGATAATAAAAAGTTAAAAAACTCTTCTGGTGTTTTGAAATTATCATTTAAGATTTTTAGTCCACCTTCTTTTCTTTTACCTTTGACATGAGCACCACCCTGTATATTCACATTAAAAGGTGGATCAGTTATACAGGCATTGGCTTTGTTTCCATCCATCAAGATTTTTACATCTTCTTCTTTTGTTGAGTCTCCACACATCAAACGATGCTTTCCTAAAAGCCACACATCTCCAAGTTCTACAAATGCTTTTTCATCAAGTGCTTTATTTAAGTCAAAGTTATCATCTTCAGTTTCTTTTCCTTCATCAAAAATCTTATTTAACTCTTTTTCATCAAACCCAAGTAAGTCAACATCAAAATCTTCACCCTTTAAATCTGCTATTTCAATTTTAAGCATTTCTTTATCCCAACCTGCTCTTGCTGCCATTTGATTATCTGCTATTACATACACTTTTTTCTGTGATTCAGTTAAATAGTCTGCAAGTAAGCAAGGGACATACTCAAGCCCCAACTTTTTAGCAGCAAGAACTCTTAAATGTCCTGCGAGAATTGTGTTATCTTTATAAATCACTACTGGATTAATAAAACCAACCTCTCTAATAAGTGATGAAAGTTTATCTATGTCTTCAGCTGAATGTGTTCTACTATTTCTTGCATATGGTATCAATTCTGATACTTTTCGTTTTTCATATTTTAGTTCTTTATCTTGTATTTCTTGATTATTCATTCAATGCCTCCTTATACAGTTTGTCAAATTTGTTGACAACCATTAATATACTTTCCCTTGTGGTGTGAAACATAACTTCTAACTTGCGTTGAGAATAATTTTCAAATGTGTAAAGATAATAAATAGTGCTCCAATCCCAAATTGGAATACTATATTTTCCATATTTTGGCTTATGATAATAGTTCAAACCTAATTTGAATGCATGAATATTGTTTTCTTTGACAGTACACCATTCTAAATTTTCAAGTTTATTATTTAGTTTATTCCCATCTTTATGATTAACAACTAAATTATTGTGTAAACCTGTCCATGCGTTTAGCATCATTCTATGTGCCTTCAAATGTTTTCTACCATCTTCCAATGTAATCCTATAAGTTCTATAGCCATCAGAAATAGAACCTTTTAATTTAGTTATTCGGTATTTCTTTACAAGTTTTCCTGATATATGATGTGTGTATGTTCCACATACTGAATAAAAATTTCCTAATCTATCACAAACATAACAATCATGTTCAATACAAAACCTATAGTCATTTACACCTAAACTTTTTAGTTCTCTATCAATCCATTCAAGCTCCTTTTTATTATGTGTACCACTGATATATTTCATTTATTTCTCCCATAAAAAAGAGGACTATATAAGTCCCCATTCTGCTAATTTTTCAAAGCCACCTAACTCTTTTATATAGTTAAGTGCAACTTTAGTGATTTCTTTATATGGTATCTTTTTATCATCTATCCACACATCAGTATCGCCTATGGCACACATTCCAAACTTAACTGGTAGCTCATCTTTTTTACACTCTTGACAAATTTTGTGTAAATACACATTTACACTTACATCAGCCTTACTGATATCCTTAAAATGTAAACCTCCACCAGTTACTGAACGGCCCATATCAGAACCTAATTTTCTATTACAAGCACCTGTATCAACATCACTACCGCCTGTCCAATTACCAAGTGGATTAACTATTATGTTTTTGATGCTGGTTATCATAAGCTCTTTTTTTAATATTTCCGTATCAACATTCGACTGACAAGCAATAAGTGTATCTCGTTCAATGTCGTATATATATTTTCCGTCAAATCCATATTTTTTATAAAGTGATCTAACAATTTTTACGAGTCTCTTTTCTTCTTCATTCACTTTAGCACCTTTAAAGATGCCGTTGTCTCCACACTTTATTTCATTACTTTGATTTTTTGCCAAGTGCTCATCCTGAGAAACAATTTGTAAATCTACATTCACATTATTACCTGCAATTCTATGAACTATATCTTCAATATCTTGCTTTTTGTAATCTACACTTGTTTCGATGATGATATGACAGTT
Source organism: uncultured Lachnospiraceae bacterium (assembly GCA_946403075.1). GTDB lineage: Bacteria > Bacillota > Clostridia > Lachnospirales > Lachnospiraceae > UBA3633. Next base: position 7,006 of record CAMIYN010000027.1, read on the forward strand.
TCCATGTCCAAGTAAACACTCTCCTGCAATCTTTGGATTATCTTGCAACTTATATCCTAAGTCTACAATTGCTCCGCCTATCCTATCGCATATCTTATCGACATGCTGTGGGTTAACCTTTTCAAACATATTTTTTCTCTCCTTTAATCTAAAATGTCATTATAAATTGCATCTTCAGGTGTGTATTCAATAAACCCTGACATACAATATTCTCTCACTTCTTGTCTTATCAAAAAGTATGTGCTATTCATTGCTTTTTCAAATTTTAATAACATCTCTACATACGGGCTTTGCATTGCTGCACCTGTAGTTGGGTGTTTTCCTAAAAATCCATATTCTGATATTGCATTTTCACATTGTATCCATCTTGCTCTGTCCATTGCATATTGCTCTAAAAGTTTTAGTGATACTTTTTTCTCACACCCTAATGATTTGACCCATTTGAAAATGCTTATATAAATTTCTTTTGCACCGAGTGGCTTACCATTCCTCTGATTTGCTGTTAAATACTCATCAATTGGTGGCATTTCTTCTGGTGTTAATTCTTCAATTGGCTCTGGAAGATATGTGTCTATTTCATCAACTTTTATTTCTCCATCAGCCACTTTTTCTTCAAGTGGTTTATGAGGTCTTCCAGCCCCAATTCTTGCTCCACCTCTATATGTTCCGTCTTTTGCCATTACTTCCTCCAATTTCTAAAAACCCTTGTAAAATAAGCATTGTTTGATTTTTACCCTATCCCCCCGTTTGAATAAAAAAAGTTGTGTGTAAGGCTGGCTGGCGATTTAAAAAAGTTTTTATTTTAGAGATTTTTAGCCCCCTGCCCTATTTAAAACTTATACTCAATTTTTATATTGTTATGAATTTTTTGATGACAAGAATCACAAACTGATTCTAAATTTTTAATATCATATTTATCTCCACCGCACTCTATCGGTTTTTTGTGATGAACTATCGTGGCTTTAGTGTATTTATTTTCTTTAAAACATTCTTCGCAAAGTGGATGTTGTTTTATATAAATGTTTCTAACTTTATTCCATCTACTGTCATATCTTTCATGTGCATCATACTTTCTTAAATACAAATTATATTTTTTATTATCTTGCTTTAAATGTTTCTCACAATATGCTTCATTGTCTTTAGCATAGTTTTTACAACCGAACACTTTGCATTGTATCTTTGCTTTTGTTGGCATATCTTACTCCATAATTTTTACAAACAAAAAAATACTCTTTTGCAGTATTCCTACCAAGAGTATTTTTATACTTACTATTTATATCAGTTAGTTTTAATTATAACTCAATACTTCATCGAAATAACAATCAGGGTATTCAATGAGATATACTACTTTTAGAATATCATACAATAATTTTTTATAATTATTTTTAAAGTCATAATTATATCTTGATATTTCTAAATCTGTATTATCGCTGTCATTCCCATGTGATAGCATATTACGAATTTTTCTATATGGATCCAGCAATGCTTTTATTTCTTCGTATTCTTCATAGCAATCCAACATTTTCATAATATGTTCTAACTTTGATAATACATCAGCACTGTCAGGATGACTAAATACTCCTGTCATTTTTTCTAATATATCAATATATGTTTTATTTTTATTATCTCTATTAACTGTTTTTAAATAATCATATATTAAATTATACTCATCCTTAATACATCTATCCAATGCAGTAAAGCATAATTGTGTAGCCGATAGATACTCTCCATATTGATATGATGCAATACTTTGAATGAGTATTTCGCCCCATGTTGATATGACAACATTATATTTATCTCTTTTGTCTTTTTTGGGTATTGCTAATGCTGTGCATTTCAAATATATACCAGATTCATCATAAAATACTCTTCTTGCATAAGGCATACTATTATCAAAATTAAATTCTATATTCACAATGTTTGTTAGGTATTTAATATTAATCTCTGCACTGACTCTATACTTTTGGCACAAATCGTTTTCTTTGTAACGATCAATACAAAAGTAATAGTATTTGTCAATCTGTGAAATATATTCTAAGTCAGAAAATTCAGCAACTACATAATTTGATGTAGAATCAAAATCTATTTCTTCAGATTTACATTCTATCTGCTCAATACCAAGCATTGCATATACTATTTCAATATAATATTGGCTTTCTAATAATTTCCTTACTGGTTCATCATCATCATTAAAAACTATATCTCTAAATGCATATATACTATCATCACATTGTTTTTTACAATTTTTGTCATTAACAGAGCATTCTATAATTTCTATACAATCCATATATACATTGTGTTTTCGCAGTGATTTAATTTTTAAATAACCAGCTATTAATTCTTCAATGATTTCATCTTTTGTCATAATTATTCTCTAAAATACATTTTTATATATTATAACAAAATGTAAAATCAATGTAAATAAACAAAAAACTCTCATATTGTAGATGCTACTACCTTTTGAGAGCTTTAATTATAAATTTTAATGATAACATTTTAGCACATCACAATGGGACATTGTGAGACATCTTTAATTCTTCCATTTCTCACTTATTTCACTTAATCCTTTACTATGTATTCGTGTGATTTGTCTTCGGTCATAACCCAGCAGATTTGCTATCTTTTCCCACTTCATAAAATGAATGTATCTTAATTCCAATACTTTTCTTTGAGTATCATCAGTAACACAATTTATTAAGCTAATTACATTTTTCTGAAGTTCTCTATACTCATCGACTTGCTTTTCTAACTGATTTATTAGTTCTACAACTTTTAGGGCTGTTTCTTCAACTATGTTAACTCTACGACCACCTTGAACTTTATCAGGACTTAAAACACAATTAACTCTTAGTCCTAATTCTCGTGTCTCTTCAATTTTTTCAAGTTTAATCTTTATCATTTTTTCTGCAAATCGTAAGCTTGATAAATACTCCTTTACTTCATATTGCTTATTAGTCATCAAAGACCTCCTTAAAATTTATATTTTTAATGAGACCTTTTTACTTTGAAGACTTTGTTTCCTTTTACTTTGATTCTATTATTCTTTTTACTTCTTCTACACTTCTCACGACTTCTGCAATACCACCAGCTTTTTTTATTCTCTTTATGGTTGCATCTTGCAAAACTGTGGCTTTACCATCTTCGGCTTTTACTTCAAATGCTATAAATAATCCTTTATAGCAGCAAATGATGTCTGGCACTCCTGCTGTTCCATATAATCCACCATGCTCTTTAAAGAAATACAATCCATCAATGGTTTTTAAATATGCTTTTATCTTATTCTCTGTGGCTTTCTCTTTCATCGATTGTCAAACCTCTCTTGTAAAGTTCTATGATATGCATATAAAGTTTTGTCATTGTCACGGTCTCTCAAATAATTTAAATCATCACCGAATAACTCAAATCTACCATTTTTGTTAATTCCAAGATGTGCCACAAAATAATCTCCATCAATTAATTCAAAGTTGTATGGATATACATCTGTACCATTCATTTCTTTATAGCCATCAACAGATAATTCTTGATTTATATCATCAATAGTCATTCCTTTTGGTATATTTCCAAGAACAAGTATTTTATTCTTTGGCACTGTAAATTCAAGTCCTGTTTTATCAACTATTGATTTTTTACCACTAAACATTTTTATTTTATTTGCATCTTCTCTTGTCATATTACCTTTTACTTCAACATACAAATCACCATCAACTCTTCCTACAACATTATGAATCAAAAAATCTGGTAGATAATAAACACCACAACCTAAGTCATAACCTTCAGGTTCATATTCCCAATCTGCATTACAATTATCAAAAAACACAGCCCATCTTGCTTCAAGTCTTGATCTAAACTTACAACCTTTATAGACAGTTTCAATTACATGTCTTTCTTTTTCCATAAAATTACTCCTTTCTCTAAACTGGACACCACTGGACATGGCTATGGACAGGGGTTTTTGCAAAAAAACATTGAAAATACAAGACAAACATCACGGACAGGGCTTTTTTTAGTTCTTATACACCAAGAAAAAATAAAAATTTTTGTTTTTTTTATATTATTGCTATAAATATACTTTTTGGCTGTACACCCTGTCCAAATAGCAAAAACCCTTATAAAATATAGCTTTTAGGTGGACGCCACCAAAAATTTAAGTCGTGTCCAGCCCTGTCCACCCTGTCCATATTTTCATAAAAATTACTAATTAATAAGCTTTATACCATGATACACAGTCATTTTTGCCACACCTTCGCGGCTTTTTGTGATATTTTCACTATAATTCTGCAACTTAGTTGCAAAATTATTCTGTGCATAGTTCTTTAAACCATTTTCCTGACAATAGGTCTTATAAGCATTAAACAATTCAGTTGCTCTTGCATTAAATTTAGTTCCAATCTCACACATCTCTTTGATAAATGAAAGAACCGAATCAGAATCTTCACGATATTTTTGCAACTCTTTTTTATTCTTCTCAGTCTCCGAGAACACATAGTTATTTTGTATAACTCTCTTTAATCCCTCAAGTGCAAAGTTGAATATCCCATCTGATTCATTCTTAATTTTATCAAGCAGAGCTGTATCTCTTTTTTCCATTGGTATCACTTTGTCAAATCGTATAATGATAAGTCGCCTATAAAACCCTTCTGATTTATCCCCATAATTCTTTGGTATTTCATTACAAGAAAAAATCATTCTCGCATATGATTGAAATGAAAAAGGATCTTTATTTTTCTTTTCCACTGTTAAATAATCTTGACCGACAAGTGCTTTGAATACACCATTATCTTCTATACTTGTTGAAGGTAGGTCTCCAAATACATTAGCCATTTTTCCATAAAGTTCAGCCGTCTTAAACCTATCACCTAAGTTTTGCCAAGCAATATGTGATACATATTCTTTTGAGAATATAACTTCATTAATCACATTTAAAAGCACTGACTTCCCAGAGTTTGCTTTTCCTACAATGACAAATGCTTTCTGTGCTGATTGTGATGCTATCATAAAATAACCAAGTATCTCTTGTATTAGCTTTACTTGATCCATATCTCCATCAAGCGATTCCTCTAAGTATCTCATAAAAATTGGACATTTTGCTTCTGGATCATATGCCATATTTAACTGAACAATTGATAAATATTCAGGTGTATGAGATGTAAGTGTTCCATCAAAAATATTAAATAATCCATTCTTTAAATTAAGTATATAAGGATTAGGATTTAATTCTTTCATTTCTTTAAGTACCATTAATCGCCATTGATGAGTTGCATCGCTAATCTGTGATGTTTTAGCATCTTCATCAAATAACTTACTTTGCACAATTTCTTCAATCCTATCATCATCCATTGTTTTATATACACCATCTACATATTTATAAAACTGTTGAGCTACATAAAAAACATTTTCATTTTTTTTTAAACTCTTTGCTAATACCTTAGGCATAAACTTTTTACCAAATTTTGTCTTTTTATACCAAGCATACTCAGTTTCTGTGTTATTTTGTATAAGTGAATTATCTTTATATACACTATTTTCTCTTATCAAGTCTTTATATTTATTAATAAGAGTTTTAGTTTCAAGTGTTTTAAACTTGAACTTATTTTTCATATTGTGATTAATAAATGTTTCAGCCATTGTTGAATCTTGATTAAATAAATATTTACAAATAAAATCCTTACACACTTCTACATTTTCCACTGTATCTTCTTTAATATCTAATTTATCAAGTTTTATTTTAAGTATTTCATAAGTTATTGGCTTATAGCAAAGAGCTGCTGGGCTTTTGCAATCACAACCTCCTACAGCTAACTTTGGACACTTGAACCCTTTTTCTGCTATAACTTTACAAGTGATAGGTTTTGTGCCAGACTCAATAAAATGATTTATTTTATTTTGTGTAATATCATAATCATAATTAGGGTAGGGTTTTGATAACTCGTGAATTGTTTTGCTACCATTATCAAATGGTGCTAAATTACTAATCATTGCATACCAATCGTGCTCCGATAAAGTTTTAGCATCATTTATGCAATGCTTCATAAACTCACAGCTTTCAAGCACTATTTCTATTCCTTGCTCTTTTCCAGAAAGTACTTGATTAGGTTTCTTTGTTAGTTTTATCTCTGGAAGATACTTCATAAGTTCTTCTTGTGTATAACGAAGTTCTGGATGAAATGATATACACTCTACTTCAATAGTCTCTTTCTTACAATGATTAAATCCTGGAAGTCGCATTGCTCTTGATTCATTTTCACAATTAGAATCTGCTCCAAAATACTCAACTAATGCATGTTGTATGGGTTTAAACAACTCAACTTTTGCATTTTTCATAAACCAATAAGTATGAAGTGATTTTCTTGTTTTTATTATCATTGATGGTTTAAGTGGGAATGCATCTATTAATTTTTTCTGCTCTTCTATCGGTATATCATCCTTTTCCATAAATTGTGCATTTATTTTGGTAATATCCTTATCAGACCTACCACCAGTATTAACCACAAATGTTATTGCTCTAAAATGATTATTATGCTCTTTTAAGGTTTCTTCAATTGTTGCAAACTGTGCTGCTACAACCTCTATATTTTTACCCTTTGCAAACAATGGATCATTTCTATCAGAAAAAATACGTATGTTTACAATGTCATCAGGATTAAATAATGCATTTATTACATCACTGGGTAATACTTGCATAACATCCACCCTCCAACACTCTAAAATATTTTATTGGAATATTTAGCTCTTTTGCTACTCTTATTTCTTCTCTCATACCAGTACTTACTACACCATCTTTAATAAAACAATATACCGCGTCACAAAATTTCAATAATTCAAGCCCATAAATCCTGCATCTCTCTCTTTCAAACGGATTTGTATCATCAAATCCCATAGCAGGATACATAATGTGCGATGCTATGGGCATCTTGCCAATGCTATCCACAAATCTGCAGTACTTTTTTGTAAGTTCTATATTATTTTTTATGTCTCCCTTAAGTCTTGATACAACATACACTTTCTCTAATGTTTTTTGTGCTGTAGTTTTAAAGCTATTATTATTTTTATTAAAGCACTCGCATTTTCTTACACTAATATCAATTATTAAATTGTCCATTATTCCTCCATTCCCTTCATAGTTCCAAATGTTGTGCCGAATTCCGCTTCTGCAATTAATGGGACATTGAACTCATCAAACGGCTTTACTTCCATCATTTGTTTTATGAACTTTATTGAGTTTTTTACTTTGTCATTTGGTACTATGAAAACTAATTCATCGTGAATTTGTAATATAGGTTTTATGTAATCAGGTAGATTTTGTAAAATCCTAACACAAGCAAGTTTTAATATTTGTGAAGCAGTGCCTTGAATAGGTGTGTTAAGAGCACACCTTTCAGCAAATGACTTAATACCCCACTCGGATGAGTTTATGCCTTTTAAATATCTGCGATATCCGAACCATGTTTCAGAGTAACAGTATTTATGAGCTTTTCTTTTTTCATTATTCTGCCACCTTACCATTTGAGGATATCCTGCTTTTAGATTTGATAGTATGTTTTCACATTCTTCTACTGTTTTATTTATTCCAGCCTTAAACTTCAAAGTTTTTTGAAGTCCTCTTGGGAATATTGAGTAAGCCATGCCGAAGTTTATGTTTTTAGCAATAGACCTATGCTCTTTATAATTAGGATCATCTTTATTTTTTGCTTCATCGATTGGGATATTATAAATAACTGATGTAGTCATTGCATGTATATCTCCGTCATTGTTATAGGTGTTGACCATATTTCTATCTTGACTATAAAAAGCAAGGACTCTTAACTCAATTTGTGAAAAATCAAGTGATAGAATACTAAAGCCGTTCGGTGCTTTTATAAAGTTTCTAACACCTATAGGGTCATTACCTTTTCTTGGCATATTCTGACAATTTGGCATAGAGCATGACATTCTTGATGTTTCAGTTGATAAACTAAGAATATTAGGATGAATCCTGTTAGTTTTTTTATTTAAGTATCGAAGATATCCTGAAATGTATGTTGATTTAATTTTCCCAAGTTTCCTATATTCTTGAATAAGTGTGAATAGTTTAGTTAATTCTGGTCTTTCTTTTTCACAATATTCCTTAAGTAAAACAAGAGTCATATCATCAGCCGCTGCCGAATCCTTTTCTGTAGTTTTTAGCACAGGTAGTTTTAAATCATTATAAAGGTATCTCTTAAATGCTAATGTTGAAGCATTAGCACCAATATCAACATCTCCAATAATGAATGCTATATCCTTTTTTAATTGTTCCATCTCGGCATCAGTTTCTTCTTGCCTTTTTCTCATTAAATCTATATCAAGTGGGATACCATTATACTTCATTATTCCAAGATACACAGATATTTGAGATTCTATATTCTCAACTATCCACCTATGTTTAGGTAGCCACTTATCAAACCACTGGTTAAACAAATAATAAAGTTTCAAAGCATAATCACTATCGGCTGCACCATAAGCCACTGCATACATATTCTCTCTTGGGTGTAGTTCATCAAAAAACTTCCCCTGTGTTACCTGCTCAAATGTAGTTACATCTTCGTTTAATAAATCTTTAGCGAGTTGTTTAAGTCCAGAGTCTGCTAAACTTCTAAAACCATAATCTCCCTTCATAGTAAGTTGTGCTGCTGCCATAGTGTCATATGTCTTCTCTTTTATAACAATACCAAGTGCATATGCAAATGCAGACTCAAACACTAAATTATGTGCTATTTTTATAATTGAGTTGTTTGTTAAAAACTCAGTTAGGAAATTTATGAAATTAGTGTAGTTTATGTTTGTGCCTGATTTATGAGCTACTGGAACATAAATACCTGTGTCTTCCTTAACAGAAAAAGAGCAACCGACAATATGTGCTCTATTTGGATCAATGGCAGCATCTATATCATTTCTAAACTCATCATCAGGTGCTGTCTCAAAGTCAAATGCTACAATTTTGCTGTCACCTATATAATCCTTAACATCTTCAATTTTATTTACTAATTTGTAATCTTTCATAGTGCTCCTTAAACAAATAGGGGCTCTATAACAAAGCCCCCATATATATTTATAAAGGTTTTATCACTTCGCCAGTTTCAGTATCTACAAATGGAATATCATCATCTGGTGTATCAGTTTGTGGAACATGTGATTTCGCATACTCTTTTACAAAATCAGATAGACCTGTGAGTTTCTTTTTTTCATCATCTGTGAGCATTCTCTCAAATGTGAATACTGCTTGACTAAAAGGTATACCAGTCTTGTTAGTTGCTTTTTTAAGTGTGATTTTAGTCACAACTTGCGACAACTTTCTTTGCTTGAAAAGGTTAGCCTGAGCATACTTTGTAAAGTTTTGAAGAGAACCAGTTGGTAGTAATAACACTGATGGGAATAATTGATTCTCAAATACAAGATACAATGCTCTCTTGTTTTTACATTTCTTTGTACCGTCTGGTCCAAATTGATTAAATGGGCACTTTGCACAGTCTCCACCTGGATCACCCACACCAGTCTTACCATCACTACTGTAGCAATCAGGGAGTCTTGACTCACCATTATATGCTTCTTTAAATAGTGAATACGCTGGTTGATTTACAATAATGACACAGCGGAGTTCTTTTACCATCTCTGGATTCTCACTATCTCCTGTGTCTATTTCAAAAGCCGTAGCACCACCTGACGGCACTTTAACTTTTGGGAATGTTAAATTTAATCCTTGCACATCTTCAGTAAGAGATGCATTGATTAAATCCTTATTCGCTATAATAGCAAATGTTTTGTTTTCAGTTGTTTTTACTTCATTACTCATAAAATTTGTAATCTCCTTATACTATGATTTTCTAATTCCTACAGATACCTTTTCATAAGTTTGAACGATATCTTTCAAATACTCTGGAACATCTTCACAATTGTATAACTCTCTCTGTTCCTTAATGAATGATGACAAAGTATTTGCATTAACTTGCTCTACTACGAGAGCACCATTACCTGATGACTTTAGAGCTGCTATCATTTCTTCTTTCTTACCAGTTATTGGCGAAGCAAAAAGTCTTGATTTTAGATAAAATGTAGCACCTTGATGAGTGAACTTTTCTAACTCTTTCTCAGTCATTGCACTTGTTAGTTTTTCATCCACTTCATCAATTTTTGCATTTACTTCTTTTGTTTCTTTATCAAGCACTTCTTTGCGAAGTTTTAAGGCTCGTAGGTCATCTGCAAGTTTGAATAAATCTTGATTATCCATTGGTTTTACCTCCTTCTATTACATAGACAAAATGCCTACCCCCTCTTGTCAAAGTCCTTATTTTTAGCAAAAAACTGCATTGCTCTTTTCCTTATTTTTAGCCACCTACTTTGAAGTCCTTTGATAGAAACATTACCCATTTCTTTACTGATTGTTCCGAATGATTTACCAAGATTTAAATGGTCATAAATTAAATTCCTTTGATTCTCTGATAATGTTTCTAAAAAAGCATCGTATTTTGAATCATCACTTTTATCGTCTTCAAACAAAATCCTGTAAATATCTGCTTTTTTATCAGGAATATTGTCAAATTTTGAATAATCAAAATCCTCACTTTCTTCGTGTATACTTTTATCTTCAACACGACTTTGATATAAATTTTGTAAATCTTCAGAATGGTCATATTCATCAAGCATTTTGATTAACTCAATGTTATCTTTTGTAATAGCTATTGTTTGTCTTGTTTGAATCATCTTGCCAGTATCATCATATGAAATAAACTCATACACATACTCCTGCTTTTCTTCATCAAGATAACACGAACGATTTTTGTCATAGTAACTTGTTCTTTTTAACTTTTTCATTATTCTCACCTCGTAACTTTGATATTTGGTGAGAATGCACAAAAATAGACATGTCATTAAAAAGCCGTAGAGAGCATTTTCAAAAACTTAAACACACTTAAAAGAGTGTTGTCTTAGTTTTATGCATTCTCTACTGCTTACGACATGTCTACTTAAATAAGCAGTATTAAATTCTTTATATTACATTAATGTTTATGGGCACATTATTATACATTTTCTTAACTTTTTGAACGATGTCGCACATCGTATGAGAGTGTTGAAAAATCAATGTTTTTTTATTGCAATAAAAAAAATCCCATAAATACGGGATTCCCATACGATGTGCTAAAAAACTTTTTTTATGCAATTTACTGTATTTTATTCATTTTCATCTCCAATTGATATTGGAGAATAACCTTTGCTTTCCAATGTTTTATTCCATACTTTCAAAGACTCCATATGAAGTGAGTTCATTATATCAACATAAATTTTATCTTCCCTTCCAATTTTATACACTAATTCATAAAATTTAACCCCATAGTCTGGTGGGATATGCAAAGCATTTATTAATGCTAAAAGTCTACCCTTTTTTGGCTTTGCATTTGTTTCTTCATAGTTCTGATAATTTCTTAAACTAATATTAATCTCGTGAGCTAAATCTGCTTGATGCATTTTTCTAAATTTTCTTAAGTTTATGAGACTTTCTTTAAAATCATCTGTAATGAGTTCTCTCATTTTTTCTGCTTCATTTACTCTATTAACTGCTTCATCTAAAACTTTCTTATTTTTTGCATCATCAATTAATAACTCTTTTTGTTGTTTTGATATGCCAAGACCATATGCTGCTACTACATAAGCCGACTTAAACTTGTATGAAAAATTAATACAGCATTTACTTAAATTAGACTTTGCTTCACTTGTAAGTTTGTTGTGGCGGACATATTTGTCATCATAAATAACCACATGATTATTTACATAAACAAATTTTTTTGAATCAATTAAATCTTTAAAGAATGAATTGTTAGAATAGTAATCAAAGAATTCATTAGGATATATTTCAAAATGGTCATATTGATTATTAAAATCATAAATGTATTTTTCAAATCCTTCATAAATGGCATTTTCAGCACGATATCTTATTACGAGTGGCATTTTATTAACTTGGTATGTATTTGATAACTTATTTAATATTTTATCAACTATTTCTACTTTGTTATCAGAATAATGATAGCCATTCTTCCATATTTCATTATCAAGTGTGATTAATAAATTTCTATGACATAATAAAATACTACCAGCAAATTTATCGGCCTGTATTTCTACTCTTTTGTCATCATTTTTAAAGTCTGGAGTTCCACTATTGATTCTACAAACAATATAGGAATGATCTAACTTATCAACTATTTTTCTTAAAATCGTAAAATATCTATGTCTAAGCCAATGATAAATTTCGTGTGCGATTGCAAAATTTACAGCTTTTTCATTTATTCTTTTAGCAAGTGTGCCATCAATAAGTATTGTTCCAGCCTTAAACTTTTTAGTAATAGGTTCATTAGTTTTAATATCATAAACTGTAATAGGTTCATCTAACATTACACACAACCCATCACTTGACTTATCAAGTGTAATTTTATAATCTTCAACTATTTTTAAATTTAGTTTTTTTGCTATATCCCTTATTGGAACTGCATTAAACTCATCTACAACATCTGCACCATATAAACTATTTAGTAAAAAACGCACATCATCTTTCATTGGATACTTTTTGTCTTTTGGAACTAAATTACCATTAACTTGTATCCACCTACCACCTTCAGTTATAGTATATCCTTCATCATCAACCCTTAATATCTCAAAATTATCAAATCTTGTGTTTAGTTCCATTTTACAGTTTACATAAATATTGCTATTTTGAGTTGTTTTAAATATTGTATCAATATCATTTTTCTTTCTTATGAATCTATTAGAGATTTTTATATCAAACCTTATCTCATCATCAGACATAAAAATGTTAGTAAGTGTCGGTGCATTATGTTCTATGAAATTGTCATCAAAATCAAAATTATCAACCATATATTGATTGATAACTGCATTTAGTTTTTCATCAAAATTGTCATTAATGTATTTTAATAATCGATCCATACATGATTATATTACTACAAGTATTCACTTTTCTTTTTATCGAATTCCTCTTGGGTTATTACTCCTTCATCAAGCAACTGCTTGTATTTTATTAAAGCATCTGCTTTATCACTTTCAGACTTATATGAATTCTTATTATCAATCAGTAATGAAACAACTAAAGCAATTGGATAGAAGAAAATAGCAAAAACTAAAAAGCCAAAGTAACTATAACCTTTCTTACTTGCTATTCTTGCAGGAATTGGAAGAATAACAAACAAAATAAAAATTAAAAATATGATATAAAATAAAGCTAACATTGTTGCTGAATTTGAATCCATAAGTTGTCTCCTTAATCTTAATTAATTATTTACCAGTCGTTTTCTTCCTCTCTACGACGCTTCTCTTCTTCTTCACGCTCTCTTTTATATTCGCTATCATCCCAATTGTATGAATACTCACCAGAATCATAGTTGTAGCACCATTTGCTCATTTCTTTACTCCTATTACTTTTTTAATTCATCAAATAATGGTTTGAGTTTTGTATAATAATCATTCCCCTTATTCCCAAATTTCTCATTTAATAGTTTTGCATATGTATTATCACTTCCATTTTTTATTACTGTTTCCATTTTATCCATGTCGGCTTTCTTTAATCCCTTAACAAGCATCCCTATTCTACTACGAACATTTATTTTATGTTTTTTCTTTTGTGGTTGTTGCTTAAGTTGTTTAGCAGGTTGCTTTGTTTTTTGTTGAATCTTAGTTGTAGTTTTTCTTCTTTGATTTGTCTTTTTCTTGGGTTCTTCTTCATCAATTACTTCTAATGAATCATTATAAACTTGTTTAAGATTAAATATTCTTTTTATTTCATAACCTTCCCAATAATCAATAACTGCTTGATATCCTTTATCTTTTGAAACTATAAAGTATGTAGTTTTTTCTGAATCAGTTTTTACATGTGACCCCAATAATGTTGATATAACAAAATCCATAGCATTGCTACCAGTTGCACATTCTATTGTTTCAATTTTCGCATTGCTATTTTTAATTTTTTCAAACATTGGAATAGTCAGTGTCTCTGCATTTTTTGAATAAAATAAATATAAAGTGTCTTTATCAGTCAATTCGTCAAGCCCATCAAGACCCTTTATTTTTACATTCTCAAAATCCACATAAATTTTAGTTTTGTTATTATTTTTAAACAAATTGCCAAACATATAGTTTTTATACCTCGATTTATAATCAAATTATACATCATTAAATTTTATATCTTCATAAATAATATCGTGGTCTGGGCCATTATTTTTCTCTTTATAATCATATTTGCCAACACCTATATAGTCATCGTTATTATCCATAAAAGTCCAATTGTCTGTTCTAAAATTATAGGTTTTAATGTTTAAGGTACATATAAAATGATCTATAAGTGCTTTGCTTTTATTTTTAAATATTAAAGTAGGATACTTATCATTATATTGTATTACATCGCTATTTTCAAATTTTTTTCCTAAGTCATCAATATTAGCATCAAAATTTAGAAATGATTTTAATTGAAGTGCATACAAATTAGTATCTCCACCGATTATGATTTTTGCATTAGAATTTTTCATTAATATATCATTTATTTGAGCATTAAAAATATCATATTGTTGTCTTTTATGAGTATATAGTATATCTTTATTTTTTTCATTGAGTAAAGATGTGGTACGAAATCCAATGATATATAGATTAAGTTTCTTGATAAACAATTGTAAATAATCAGGAGAATTAGTATTTTTAATATCAGATACAATTATTTCTTCTTTATAAATTTCATTGCTTGATATGTTGAATTTTTCATTATTAAGTATTATACATATTCCATTATTTGTTGTTGTTGAATTAAAAAACCATATGTTATTATTTTTTCTTAATTTATTAAATAAATATTCTATTCCATCATTCACTACAAACTCTGTAATTATTTTAATATCAGCATCGTTATCAGCTATTTTATCAGCGACCCAAGATTGAATTTTAGATGTGCCATTCCAAGCTTTATCAACTCGTGCTGCACCTCTTATATTCCATTCCATTAAAGATAATTCCATTTGTTTTATACTCCTATCTTATTATTTATTCATCTTCATCAAATTCATCTCTTACCCAATTTAATTTTATCTCATAATCATCAAGTCCATCATCTTCGCCTTTTACTTCTTGCTTATCAAATTCCCAAACAATCTCTTCAGCCTTTTCTATTGGTAATCCATTTTTATAACAATAATTCTCTGCTAATACTTTAAAGTAATCATTATGCTGAGCACAAAGCATTCCTTTAACATATTCTAAATCATCCGATTCGAGTGCATCAAGCATATCATCTAACTGTTCCTGAAAATCATCATCTCGGACTATGTTTTCTACATGCTTTCTATATTCATCATTAGGCTCTAAATCTAAATCAAAGTCCTTAACACCATCAAGTTTCTCTCCATCTCCTATATAATCGGGGATATCAACATATTTAGCGCCTTCAAATTCATCATACAACCCTTCATTCTTTAAATCTTCTAAATAACAATCCTGTATATCTGATGCAAGTTGAACATAGTTCTTTATACCACCTTTTAAATACACTTCATAAGCATAAGTTCTAATTTTTTCTACAATTATTCCGTCATAAATCGTGGATGCCAGTGCTTGAATATGGTCTAATTTTTCTATTGATGACAAAGTATCATCGGCATTTATCTCTTCACAAGTATTCTCCCAACTACGATATTCTTTAAATTGCTGCTTCTTAGTGAATGGTTCATAGAAATTGCCATCTTCTCTGTTCTTTTCAATTTCTTCAATCAAAACTTTATAGAGTTTCTTAAATAATGGTTTTACATCTTCAAAACTATCACACTCTAAAATATCAGTATAGACATCATTAAAGTCTAATTCCATAATCTTAGGATATATTAAATTGAAATGATCTCGTGGTGTCATATTTTTAGTTTTTATTTAATGAATTATAATATCCTACTTTTTGCAATATCAAAGTAATCTCTATTTAACTCGATTCCAATAAATTTCCTATTCAAATTTTTACATGCAACACCAGTAGTGCCACTTCCCATAAATGGATCTAAAACAATATCATTCTTATTTGTGTGTACTTTTATTAATTCTTCCATTAATTTCAAACTTTTTTGTGTAGGATGCCCATTCTTTTCTTTTCCAGAGACAATTGAAGTTTCATATAAAGAACGACGGTACTTATTTGTGTCTCCTTTATTAAAAACCCATTTGGAGTTTTTAACAACCCCCCAAATAGCAAATTCCATATCTTGAACATATCTCCTATCAATGTTTCGTGGCATTGGATTTGTTTTTTTCCAAACAATTACATCTTTAACATCAATATTACTCTTTGTTAATTCCGCAATAATATAACTAATATACATATAAGAACAAAATATAATTATACTACCATTTTTGTCTAATAATTCAGTATATGGTTTTATCCATGAAAACAAATCAAATCCCTTATCCCATATCCCAAAATCGACTCCTTGTCTTTTCCCATTTAATGTATTTAAATTATTAGCTTTTGAAATATTATATGGTGGATCAGTTATAATATGATTAATCTTAACTTTGTTTTTTTTTAAATCTGAAACCTTTGAATATGCATCATCTAAGTAAATCTTTATATCACTTTTTTCATATGAACATACTGTGTTATATTTTTCATCAATCGCATTGGCTATTGCATATGCCATAAGTGGTGGTACAGCATTACCAATTTGTTTGCAAACTGATGTTTTATTGCCATAAAAAATAAACTTGTCTTCAAAACTTTGTAAACGAGCCGCTTCCCTTGGAGTAATTGATCTATTTAATGTCGGGTGTGAATTACGTCCATTTGAAGGAGTATCAAATCTTGTATCAATAGTTGGGCTAACACTATTCCATTCAAGACGCGACCAAGTAGTAGCAAATTTTTGTTTCCCATGATATTTTTTAGGAAGTGATGTCTTATCTCCTTCTGGTGGTATCATCTTTAATTTTTTTAATGCAATGTCAGAATGATTAGTAGCAATATGATTATACAATTTATCATTTCTCATCTTTTTTTGATACTCACTTTTAGGTTTAAATCTATAATCACTTTCAAATTCACCTTCTCCTGACTCCAAAAATGCCAAATCCGATATCGCTTCTTTTACAGTAACCATTCTCTCATTTCCAACAGGTAATGATATGTTTTTTGATTTTGATCCAATGATTATAGCTCTCTCTCTATGTTCTGGAACACCAAAATCTTTAGCATTAAGCACTCCATAATTAATATTATACCCTAATTTTGTTAATTTAGAGACAATTTGATTGATAAAATATCCATTTTCAGAGTTTAATAAATTCTTTACATTTTCAATAACAAATACTTCTGGTTTTATTTTCTTTACCATTTCAATATATTCTAAAAATAAAAAGTTTCTTGGATCATCAAGGCCTAAATTCTTTCCTTTCAGACTAAACCCTTGACATGGTGGACCACCTATTATCATATTTACTTTGTTTTCAAATGATGCCTTAACAACTTTGTCTTTTATCCCTTTATCAGTAATATCTCCAACTATAACCGTGGCATCAGTAAAATTCTTACTAAAAGTAAGAGCTGCATTTTTATCGTTATCAAGTGCAACAACTGTTTTTATATTTTTATTTTTATCCATACCTGATGAAAATCCACCAGCACCACAAAATAAATCCAATACTCTAAATTCCATATTTTGCTCCAATTTTGAGGGACTATAATTATTTCCCCTCAATTATACAACAATTAATAGTAAATAGCAATATTTATTTTAATTTATCCTATATTTTTTTCAAATTCAATTATAAATATGTGTATTTTTATTTGTAAAAAATGACATCTTTTAGTATAATTGTTAAAAATGGAGATTTGTTATGATTAATACTATTTTGTTATCTAAGTTTTTAGAAAATGAAAATGTCCCACCTTTTATTTTGGGTTCTATTTTTAATAGATATTTATTCTCTGATGATAATAAATATATTTATACTGTAATATACTATAAAGAATCAAAAAAACTATCTGACAAAATAAATAACAATTTTGATAAGTATTTGAACGACTATATTAGTATACTAAACTCAAATAGTGGGAATTATAAATGGACTATTGCAAATTCAGTTACAAAAGATTTACATTTTGGTCCAGCAAGTGCATATTTTATTCTTGAAAATGACTTGAATATCACTTTAAATAGTTTCTTTAATAAATTATACGCAAAACTTATAAACATTGACTTGATACACACAGATGAAATAAATGAGTTTAAAAAGGATTTTATTCGTGGTTTTTTTGAACCACGTGGTAGCATAGATATAGTTAGGAATTATTTGACACAAGATTTTTTTTATAATAATGATTTTGAGTTAAAAAAAGCAAATCTATTATACGAGTTTTTCAATATACCAGCAAATATTTTAAATCTAAACTTTAGAGAATTGCAAGAACAATATGTTACAGGAGAAAATCAAAGAAATGCTCAACTTAGGATTGGACTTAATTGGTACTTACATAATATTGGAATGATTAATATCTATAAAAATATATTAATTACACAGGAATTTAAATATAGCAATAAAAAAACTATTGCTAATGTTACATATTATATCAATGAATGTAAAGAAACAAACGAAAGTCGAATAAGTAGTTATGAAGAGCGTATGAAATACTATGCTGAAAAGATTTATAATAAAGAATTATCTGATAGCGATATAGATCTTGTTCGTCAAGAAATAGGACTTGATGAACAAGAAAAATCTACTATAAGAGATACTTCTCTTACTGCAGTTTTTAGAGATAATACTAAAGATGAATGTATTTGTTGCAAACAAAAGTATAAAATTGAAGATAGGAGTTTCATTAACAAAAAAACAAATAGATATTATTTTGAAATACACCACATAATCTCACTTGGTGGCAATAAAGAATTAGATGATGTTAGCAACTTGTCAAAACTATGTCCTACTTGTCATGCTGCATTAAAGAAAGGACGTGCTTTAGAAAATTATCAAAAAGAACTTATAAAATCAATATACGAGAATAGTTCTGATGCATTAGAATTTGCTAAACATTATTTTGATACTAACGATTTCAACGAAATAATAGATTTGACATACAAAAATTTGAAATAAATAAAAATTACTACATATAAATTTATCTTAACTAATAAATTAATAAGCACACCCTAACAATTTATTAATATTATCTACTTTAAATTGTGAAATAAATCTATCATTTAAATCTATATAAAATACGGCAGATTCCCAATTATCAGTGTAAGACATTTGGGTTTGTGGTTTTGCATTGACACAGAACAAACAATTCTTTTTTAAATAATCAAAAAAATTATTATCAATTAGACTTTGAAAATCAAATCCATCTAAAAATTCATACTGTCCATCATAGTTTAAACAATAAAATAACCATATATTAGATTTTGATGTTACAATTTTACCCCATTTAAAACCATTATCCTTATCAACTTTACTAATAAAATCATCATAAAAAATAGGATCTTGTGGTTTCCTAATAAACGACATCCCTTGTTTGAAATTGAAAGCTGATATAAAATCAATACCTAATTGACCATATTTTTTAATACGCTTTATACTTTCATTTTTTACTTCAAATAATAGAGATTTATTGTAATCTAACAACTGTACTTCTATATCTCCCGCAGTTCTTTCTTCATTTGTAACACCGTATTTATTAATATTATAAGATTCACTATTTAAGCCTAATCTTAATAAAAATTCTTTAACGGCCGATATTTCTTCACTCGATGTATTAAAATTTCCAGATATATTCTTCATATAATCTCCATTTGCTATTTTTTATATTAAACTAAATAATTTTGAAAATGATTATTCCAATTTCTCATTTAACTTATTATTTTTGACATGTTCTCTCATTTCAATAATAGAGTTAACTAACTCACCATCTGTAAACGGAGTATTAAGCTTGTTTTCAGGATGATGAATTTGATTCCTAATTATTTTAGTTTTTATAAGTTTCTCTTCTTGTGTGTTTCCATCCTGTTTTATTTTAATATATGTAAATTCTTCTTTCCCTTTTTTGTAATCATTATATATAGCTTTGTTTTCTAACCCAATAAATCCATATAACTCATCAAAATATTCAACTGAAACTTCTCCAAACAATTCATAATTAATTTCATTTAGTGACAAAAATGGCAATAAACCTTCTTTAACATTTTCTACATTTACATCATTATTGTCTTTTGATACGACTCTTAAATTTTTTCTATCAACTTGTTTTACAATAAATCCACTATGAGTTGTTATGATTATTTGAATATTCTGATTGGCATTTAACATGCTTATAAATGAATCAATCAAAATTTTTTGATTCTCTATATGCTGTGATGTTTCGGGTTCTTCAATAGCATAAATTATGGAACGATTAGCATCATTTGATATTTTATTTTCAACCTGTGCCCTGAAAAAGTTTATAAGAATTAGTCGTTTTACCCCACTTCCTCTTTTGTTTATTGGTATATTCATATCATCTACTATAGAAACATTTTTAAACACTTCACTCCATTTTAAAGAATCTGTATTAGGAATATAAGGATGTAGGTTGTTCGCTATTGCTTGATCCATTTCTCTTAGTTTAGATAAAGTTTTATCAGACACTTCCTGCAGTTTGTTTTTAACTTCGGTAGCAATTTCATTTAACTTATTTTGTATATCATTACTACTCATTATTATCTTCACAGCTTCTTTTAGTGGATCCTGTACTTCACTATCGTTATCATCATTTTTTCTATCTGACTGAAATAAAGAATAAATTGGAAGGTATTTTGAAATATTGTCCCAAATTTGTTTTAAATCTCCATCTTTTTTTGAAACATCTAATAAAACTGTGTCGCAATTATCATTTGCTTTAAAATGTTCCCATATTGCTTTTCGCATATCTGCATTAATAGATTTATTTACATTCTCAATTTTTTCATCATCTATAATTTTTTTCAAATCTGAATTCTTCTTAATCAGCAAATCAGAACATTTTGAATCAATAGGATGATAAGTTTCAATATACACACTGAACTTTTTACCATCAGTTGATTTTTTTATGATTTTTAATTTTTTTTCTTTAGTAAGTAGATATTCATTCTCAAGAGTAGTTTTATTTGTCGCATCAATTATAACTTCATTGGGCAGATTATCAAATTCAATGCCAATTACAATCTCATTTAAATCACTATTTTTATTAAACACATTAAAGTCATTCTCATCCAATTTTACAAAAGCATCTTTTTCATTAAAAAATATATCTAAAGCTTGTAAAATAGTTGATTTACCAACATCATTTTTACCAATAAAAACGGTGAAGTCGTTAAAATCAATCTCAGTTTTAGACTTATACCCTCTAAAATTTGTAATTTCTACTTTTCTTATTTTCATTCAAACTCCAACTTTATTTTTGATTATATCACAAACTACATATTTTTTATATACTTTTTTAGAAAATTTTTATGAATTTAAAAGAGCAACTTTATACAAGTTGCTCCCTATACATCATTTTCTTTACCTATACTGATTAACCATAACTCCTTGACTATTAACATATCGTCCATCTGGTGTGTATTCATCACAATACATTTGACCCAATACTTTATCTTTTCCATTCGGTATAAAAGTTCCACTTAGTTTATCATATATATAGTCAGCATCTATAGTATCTGTAGCAAAATAATAGTATTTATTATCTATAACTTTCCAACCGATAGACATAAGACAAGTATCTGCATCTAAGTAATACCATCTCGTTTTATTATTTCTAACATAATCATCATCCATTTTCACATTTGTGGATATTTTTTTATCTGGTGGTATTGATATAGCATCTGCATTTATATCACTTGGTGCTATAATAGTATTTATTTTATCAGTATTTATTATATCACTTGGAGTTGCTACATCATTATTTCTTGTAATTCTTTCAGTAATGGTTTCTTCTAACCATCCTCTTTTAGGTTTTAAATTCTCATCTATATAATACCATAGATTAGTTCCTACTGTATACCACTTGTTAGGATACATAGTATAGTCCATATTTCGTAGTTTTTGATAATTTATAATTTCTTCTATGATTTTATCATCTTGATTTTTAGCTTTTATTACTGGGTCATTTA
>CAMIYN010000028.1 GCA_946403075.1 uncultured Lachnospiraceae bacterium
CAATCCGATTATTATAACTATCAATTCTCTTTGTCAAATCATTAGGAATACTTTTTGAATCATCTGATATATTTGACAAATTAGCAACTCTACTATTTAACTCTTTTAGCAAATCTGCACCTTGTTTTTCTAATTGCTTAAAAATAGCATCTCTAATTTCATCACCTATATCAATTCTATCATCTTTTTCACTTATAATTTTTTTATCTTTCTTAGATGTTAGTGGAACTATAATCACATTACTCCGCCCATATGAATCATTATTGCTTATAACAACTGCATAATGAGTTCCACCAAACTCTTGTCCTAAATTAAATCCCAAATTCACCCTTACAATTTGCCCTCTCTTAAATGAAAAATATCTTTCTTGTTTTAAAAATTTATTCTCATATTGTAAATACTCGTTATACTTTGAAATCCACTTGGCTATCTTATATGCAGTAGTATTTTTTAACTCATTAATCAAAAACGATTTAAAATTATCTATTATATTATTTATTTCATTATTTTGTTTCAAATTTATAGGATTAATTTTGTCCATTGTTAACACCTCTAAAAAAAAGACTACTTTTTAATTATAACATTAATTTCTTATCAATACAATTAATTAAGTGTAACATTCTAACATTTTAAAAATCTATCTTGCTACGGGCTCCCAATGGTTCGCCCCTACTACAACTCTACTTTCTTGCCTCTTTTCCTATAAAAAGCACCATCAATCAGTATTGCAACTCTTATCATACAATTTACCTCCAAAAAAAAAGTTAAGGGATTGCAAATCTCCATATGTTGGAGCAGCTACTACCTTAACAACTTAATCAAATTTTAACACATGCTGCATATTATGTCAATATATACAATAATGAAACATCTAAAATTACAACTTATCTAAAACTGTTAAATAAAACCACATTCGGCCTCGCGGTGCTTCGCCACTACTACTATCGCTACTTTCTTGCTACGAGCTCGTTTAGGGCTCCACTGGTTCGCCCCTACGGCCCCTACGACTAACACTACTTTCTTGCTTCGGGCTCGTTTAGGGCTCCCACTGGTTCGCCCCTACGGCCACTACATTTTTTTTCGCCCATACAAGCACAAAAAAAGAACTAGCAAATAATGCTAGTCCTTCTTTTATAATTTAATGATTATTATTTAAATTTGAAATTTAAAGCATAATCATTAGTTGGCTTAACTTCGTGTCCTTTTTCATTTACACCAGTATTGTTATTCTTTCCAAATGGAAGCCAAGCATTTGTAAACTCTTTTCCAGAAGCATTAACAAAACTTTCTGCTTTCCAATAATAATATCCTGTTTCACCACCGACTACAACTGGAGTAGCATTAGTGAAGTCATCTTCTGTATTGCATGAATTTGCTGCAGTCTCTGCAATTCCAAGCTTACCTCTTGCCCATTTTACTTCTACATCATAGATACCAATTATATTATTTGTTGTTGGGTCAATAAACCAATAATTTCCATCAGCATCTTTCTTTGCAGAATTTGCACCTTTTACAAGTCCACCAGTTGTATTAAGAACATTCCAATTTTGTGATTTAGCTGTACTCCAACCCTCATCAGTAGGATATTCAAACTCTTGTAATGAACTTGCAGTAGCAGCTTGATATAAACCATATCTTATATCAGGAGAAGCCTTTAATAAGATACCAAGAGAATAATATTTCTTTTTATTTAATCCGTTATAAGCACCATTGTTTGATGTAGTGAATGTATAAGTATCATCAGCAAATTCTATATTATTTGCTCCTGTTCTACGAGCACCATCTGAACCAAAATATTCTACAACAAAATTAGCAAAATCTGCATTTGTAAGTGTCTTTTCACCTTTATTTGCATCTACTGAACTCTTCATAACAACTTTTCCAAGTTTAGACATATCTTCACCCTTAGTCTCATCTAAGTCAACTGTTCCATAATATGTGCCATTTGAATTGTAGAATACTATATCTTTTTGCATAATACCATTAGTATTGAATGCATATTTCTTTCCATTTACCTTATAAGTTCTGTCAACTACCATTGAACCACCTGATAAGAAATACATATATTTCTCTTCATCATCATCATAAGCACTCTTATCAATTGATTCATCAGGAACAGCATAAATCCATCCCTTCTTTACTTGATGTCCATCATCTTCTGCTGAGTAATATACTCTTGAAGCTGTAGAATATGCATCCCATCCTGATAACATTATACCATATGCATCAAATGCATACATTCTATTATCAATTCTCTTTGTTTCGATAGGTGTAGTATTAGTTCCAGCAACTTTTTTGTTGTTTGATGGATTGAAGTAGAAATAAAGAACATTCTTGTCCTCGTGATCAGTAAGAGTTGTTCCATCAAGATATACTAACCATCCTGTATGTAAAACTCCATCATTCTCATCACCACCATAGAATAAAGCTGATTGGAATGGATCATCCTCATCTGGGTCTACAACTTCACCGTTTTCACTAATCCAGCCTGTTAACATTTGTCCATATTCATTGAAAGCATATTTCTTGCCATCAATAGTTGTTCTCTTGTATGTACCACTTGAATTAGCCTTTACAGCTTTTCCAGTAGCACCGAAATAATACCAGTATGCAGATGGAACTACATCACCTGTGTTGTTTACTATAGATGGATCTATAGCAACCCAAGTATTAGTAACCATTGCACCATTTGAACCAAAGTAATAAGTATTTGTTGAACTATCACCAAAGTCCTCTAAGAAGTAATCTGTTTGCATTGTTCCATCTTCTCCTAAATAGAACTTTGAAGTTCCTGATGATTGGATATCTTCTGTTACGAATTCTCCATCATTTGTTTGATAGTACCAATTTCCACCTTGTTGAACCCAACCTCTTGCTGAAACGATAGAAACTGCACTAACAACAAGTAATGCTATGCTAGCTAACATTACAGTTAATTTTGTTTGCATTTTCATAGATTGCAATCTCCTTTACAAAAATATTTTTGCTGTGTCTCCACAACTTGGTATTATATTAGTATATTGATATATTTTTTTCAATAAAATTTCATAGTCTATTTTATTACAATTTTATTACAGTTATTTCGGTAATCCGTAGGGCTTGTAGGGGCAATCTGTCTAATCGTAGGGGCAACCTATCTAATCGTAGGGGCGAAGCATCGCGAGCCCGCAGCGAGATAGCAGAGTTAATTGTAGATAATATGTAGTGCAAAAAAAATAGCACCCTCACTATTTATTAAACATGGATTTACTTATATAATAAGAATTACCATAAATAAAGGAGGGTACCAATATGGAAAAAATTATAGCATATGTAGGAATGGATGTCCACAAAAATAGTTATTCACTATGCACATATTTGAAGAAGGAGGATCGAGTATTATACAGAGTGAAGATTGATGCTGATTTGCATAAACTACTTACTTATATAAAAGAAGTGCAAAAAGAATTAGGAATTAGAGATGATGAAATAATATGTGGTTATGAAGCAGGATGTTTGGGATATAGTTTTAAAAAAGCTTTAGATGATTATGATATTAATTGTATAATTTTAGCACCAACAACAATGCTAAATATAAATAACAAAAGAATAAAAACAGATAAAAGAGATGCAGAGAATTTAGGACTTAGAACATATAAAGAAGTAAAAGTTTTATCAGAACGAGATGAAGAGATAAAAGAATATATAAGAATGAGAGATGACCATAAAATAGCTTTAACGAAGATAAAACAGCAAATAAATGGATTAGTCCTAAGACATGGTAAAATATATGATGGTTCAAAAACAAAATGGACAAAAGCACATATTGAGTGGTTAAAAAAATTAGAATTAAGAGAAATGGTTAGAGTAATACTTGATGAATATTTATTTACATACAATCAATTAATGGACAAAATAGAAAGATATGATAAAGAAATAGAGAGATTTAGTCAAGAAGAAAGATATAAAGATAATACCAATAAACTAAAATGTTTTATAGGAATAAACACATTAACAGCAATGTCAATTTTATCAGAAGTAGGTGACTTTAATCGTTTTAAGACAGCTAAACAATTTTCATCATTTATTGGATTAGTTCCAAAAGAGCATTCAAGTAGTGAAGTCGTAAAAAGAAGTTCAATAACAAAAGCAGGTAATAATCATTTAAGAAAGATGGTAATAGAGTCAGCTCATTATTATAACAGAGGTTCAATAACACAAAAGTCGAGAACATTAAAAAAGCGACAAGAAGGAAATAAACAAGAAATAATAGAATATGCAGACAAAGCAAATGAAAGAATGAAAAGAAAATTTTATAGATTAATAAAAAATGGCAAAAAATACAATATTATATCAACAGCAATAGCAAGAGAATTGACATGTTATATATGGGGCATAATGACAAATAGAATAGCATAAATAAAGTAATTAGGGCATATAATAAAACACATAATAACAGGGTTGAGTATATATGTCGCCCCTATGTTGCGATAAAAAATATTTTTTATTATGCACGATCGTAGATTATAGAACTCGTAGCGAACCATTAGCCTGTCGGTAACCAATCCACGAATAACAGAGTGGCTAACTGCTGAGAACTATATATTATGTGTTTTCTTATATGTCCTAATAGAACATAAAAAGTAAATCAAAATAAATAAAAAAAGTGCTTGACAAATTGCACTACATAACAGGGGCGAAGCAATGCGAGCCCTTTTATATATCTAAATATTGTTCTGTTATCTCGTAGGGGCAACTTGTCTAATCGTAGGGGCGAAGCATTGCGAGCCCTTTTGTATATCTAAATATTGTTCTGTTATCTCGTAGGGGCGAAGCACCGCGAGCCCTTTTTCATATCTAAATATTGTTCTATTATCTTGTAGGGGCAATCTGTCTAATCGTAGGGGCAACCTGTCTAATCGTAGGGGCGAAGCATCGCGAGCCCTTTTATAGTTTTCTAAATTTAATTATATTCACAATAGGAGCGAATAAAGAAATCATAGGGATAAAGTACCCCGTACCAGTTTTATGTATTTTAAAATATTTGCCACATCAATTTTTACAATATTAATTATTTACATAATAAAAACCCTATATACTATATATAAGGTTTTTAATCATAGCTCATACTAAATCTGCAAACTAAATAAAATTAAAATATACATCTGTTATACAAAAATTTGATTTTGTCAGTTATTTTATTTATTCACAATTTTTGTATTTAGCTATTTTGCACAAGGGCTCGCGATGCTTCGCCCCTACGGCTTACTCTACTGTCTTGCTACGGGCTCGCAGTGCTTCGCCCCTACCTTTTTATTGCTTCGCCCATATGACTAACATTACTATCTTGCTACGGGCTCGCGATGCTTCGCCCCTATGACTTTCGCTACTGTCTTGCTACTAGCTCGCGGTGCTTCGCCCCTACAATTAACTCTGCTTTCTTGCTATGGGCTCGCAATGGTTCGCCCCTACGACTAACACTACTATCTTATTTACTTAATCCTAATATGTCTGCTGTTTCACTATTTATATATCTCTCGCATTTTTCTGCATCCAAATATCTAACTGGCATATTGGCAGGATTTTCCCCATTTACTAAAACATCATATGCCATTTCTCCTGCTACTTTTCCAAGCTCATAATAATTTATACCATATGTTGCATATCCACCTTTTTTTACCATTCCCTCTTCTCCAACTATCGTTGGTATATTATTTGCATTTGCAATCTCTGCCACAGTATCAAAACTTGCAGATATTGTATTATCAGTAGGAACATAAATACAATCAACTTCCATAACCATTGATTCAACCACTGTTTGAATATCAGAAGATGATACAACTGTATATACTTTTGCATTTAAATTTCTATCAGTTGCTGCCTTTTTTGCCATATCGCCTTGTATTTTACTATTTGCCTCAGCAGAGCAATAAAGTATTCCTACATTTTTTACAGTTGGAATTAATTCAAGCATCAAATCAAATTGAGCAGAAACTGGAGTTAAATCTGAGGCAGCTGTTAATATGCCATTTGGATTTTCGTTTGTGTCGCAAAGTCCTGAACTTGCCGGGTCTGTGACAGCACTTGCTATTATAGGTATATTTTCATCAACTGCATAAACACTTTGTGCTGCTGGAGTTGCTATAGCATATATGAGGTCAGGATTATCGTTCATAAATTTGTCTGCAATAGTAGCACAAGCTGACTGCTCGCCTGCTGCATTTTGATAATCCATTTCATATTTTAATCCCTTGCTATCGAGATAATCCACAAAACCTTGATATGATTTATCAAGTGCTTCGTGTTTAACAAGTTGCAAAGTTGCAATTTTATAAACCTTGTCAACACTTTCACTACTACTATTATTGCTGCAAGCTGTAGCAATAAAAATTATTCCAAGTAATGAATATTTTAATAATTTTTTAAATTCCATAAAATCCTCCAATAAATTAATTTATATATTTTAAAAAATTTTAATAATTTAAATATTTAAATTACCAAATTTTATTAACATCTTATTTACTTGTAGGGGCAACCTGCCTAATTGTAGGAGCGAAGTACCCCGTGCCCTTTTTGTCTGTATCTAAATGTTATTATGTCTTTTGAGGGGCGAAGCACTGCGAGTCCTTTTTCATATCTAAATATTGTTCTATTATCTCACAGGGGCTGCCTGTCTAATTGTAGGGGCGAAGTACCCCGTGCCCTTTTATATATCTAAATATTGTTCTATTATCTCATAGGGTCAACCTGCCTAATTGTAGGGGCGAAGTACCACGAGCCCTTTTGTCTGTATCTAAATGTCGTTATTTCTTTTGTAGGGGCGAAGCATTGCGAGCCCTTTTGTATATCTTAATATTGTTCTATTATCTTGTAGGGGTAACCTGTCTAATTGCAGGGGTAAAGCACCGCGAGTCCTTATCACCATTTATATTTGTCCCTATATGGATTATTGTTTATATATTCTAAAACATTCATATACTCTTTTTCATCTCTTATTACTCTTTCATAAAAATTTCTCTGCCATAAATTTTTGATTCCTAATTCCCTTGTGCATTTACTTTTAAAACTTGATATAATACTTGATAAATCTCTATCTAAGTTCTCTTTAAACTCAACAATCAAATGTATATGATTCGGCATAATTTGATAAAAATCATTTTTAATATTTTCATTTTTCTCATTAAACCTTTCTATGATATTTTTTATCAAATAACCATTATCATTCAAAACCATTTTATCATCTACAATATCTCCAAATATACTTTTCATATGTTATGTGCATATAGTGATGAAATAATAACCCTTTTGTCTATAATCATAATTTTTGAGTCTCACATTTTTTCTCTTGTTCATACTGCCTCTTTTTTTTTCATATTTTATGGGTATGTGGTGCTTCGTCCCTACAACTATCGCTACTTTCTTGTTTCGGGCTCACAATGCTTCGCCCCTACAATGGTGGGTTCACAAAGGTTCGCCCTTATGGTTTCAGTTCACCCCTACATTTTGATTTCGCCACCTACGGCAACTTATAATTTAAATAACTCACTATGGCTCCCAACTCTTATGCATATTAAAATCAAATCTTCATCATAATATTTATACTCTAATAAAAAATCTGTTTCAATATGACATTCCAATATTCCTTTTAATTTCCCTTGTAATCTATGAACTTTAAATTTCTTATCTAATTTTTCAGCATTTGAAAGTTTATCTATAATATCAAATAATAAATCTATATTTTTATTTTGCCTTTTTGCTATTTTTACATCTTTTTTAAATTGAGAAGTAAACTTGATATTATATTTCATACACCAAGTGCCTTTCTCAACTCTTTTATATTTTTATAACTTTTAGAATTTTTATTTTTTATAATCTTTTCGCTTTCTTTAATTGCTCTCATCGTGGTATCATTTGGTTCATCTAAACTTAATGTAAGAGGCAAGCTATTAGTCCTAATCGACTCCAACAAAAACATATTTATAGCAGTTGACATATTGAGCCCAAGCTTATTGTATAATAAACTTGCTTTCTTTTTTAAATTAATATCTGTTTTAATATTAATACTTGCTGTCATAATAATATCACACTCCTTTATTTAAATTGAAATGTCAATTAAATTTATATTTTTTTATGACAAAATCATTCTATCACTTATTTTATCTTCTACTGTCTCAAATTTTTTAAGTAGCATTTCTATCGTAAGCTTCTTTTTCTCATCCCCTGATACATCATAAATTATTTTTCCGGCATCCATCATTATTAATCTATTTCCATATTGAATTGCATCTTTCATATTATGTGTAATCATAATTGTAGTTATATTATTATCCCCTACTATTTCTTCTGTGAGTGTCAAAACTTTTTTTGCTGTCCTTGGGTCAAGTGCTGCTGTATGCTCATCAAGTAATAATAAATCAGGTTTTTTTATAGTAGCCATAAGTAATGTGAGTGCCTGTCTCTGCCCCCCTGAAAGTAGCCCTACTTTACTCTCCATCCTATCTTCAAGTCCAAGCCCAAGTGATGCAACTTTTTCTTTAAAAAATATTTTTTTATCTCTATTTAACATCCATTTAAATGTTCTCTTTTCACCTCTCTTATCTGCAAGGGCAAGA
Source organism: uncultured Lachnospiraceae bacterium (assembly GCA_946403075.1). Taxonomy (GTDB): domain Bacteria; phylum Bacillota; class Clostridia; order Lachnospirales; family Lachnospiraceae; genus UBA3633. Next base: position 8,592 of record CAMIYN010000028.1, read on the forward strand.
TTTTCTTCTATTTGCATATTTGATGCAGTCCCTATCATTGGGTCTTGAAAAACTCTACCTATATATTTTGCTCTCTTATATTCAGGAAGATTTGTAATATTAGTCCCATCTATTTCTATTATTCCACTATCAACTGCATATAAACCTGAAATTACATTTTGGAGAGTAGATTTTCCTGCACCATTTCCACCTATAACTGTTACAAAATCTCCATCTTTTAATTCAAAATTTATATCAACCAATGCTTTTTTTTCATTTATTGTTCCCTTATAAAATGTTTTACTCACATTTTTTATTTTTAACATAAAATCCCCCTAAATTAATTCATACTATTTTTAATATCTTCTATATAAATTTTTTTATATTTCAAAACTCATTTCTATTATTTTTTTATTTACTATTTTTATTTCAAAATGTTTATTTGTTATTCTTAATATTTAAAACTTTTCTATATCAATTCATACTATTTTAAATACTTCTATATGAACTACCTTTTTGTTTCTAAATTTTCTATCAACCTGCTTTACTTCTATTTCTTTACAAAATTTTTAGTATTTTCTCTATAACTTCGTTTTTTTTCTATTTCTTCTTTTATTATAGGAGTGCTGAGTGCTATTGCGACTATTATACTTGATAATAATTGCATATCATTTGCATCCATTCCAAGTTTTATAACTATTGCTCTAATTGCAAAAAATATAATACAGCCTACTACACTTGATGTAAGCATTACTGCAAAATTTTTAATTTTTCTAAATATTACTTCACCTATTACTATAGAAGCAAGCCCATAAACAATCGCACCTTTTCCCATACCTACATCTGCATATTTATTCATTTGAACGAGAAGTGCACCAGATAAACCTATAAGCATATTTGATAAAACTATTCCCATAAGTTTTGTCTTGTCTGTATCTACCCCAAGTGCTCTTATCATTTGCGAATTATTACCTGTTGCCCTAATGCTTGCTCCAATTTCCGTTCCAAATAATATATATAATAAAATAATACATATAACACTAACTATTAATCCAACTACTAAACCTGCCTGCTGCTGTGTGATTGAAAAAAAAGTTGATACAAATTTGATATTAGTATCAATTTTTCCTATACTCATATTTGCAGCATTCCCAAGTATCCTTAGATTTATAGAATATAAACCAAGTTGAGTTAAAATTCCTGAAAGTATTGCTGGTATTTTAAATTTTGTATGTAAAATACCAGTCACAAATCCTGCCACCCCACCAACAATAGCAGCGATTAATAAACTAATAGTTGGGTCAAATCCCGACACAACAAGCACTGCAAATATACAACCGCCTGTTGCAAAACTTCCATCAACAGTCAAATCTGCCACATCCAATACTTTATATGTAATGTAGACACCAAGAACCATTATGCCCCAAATTAAACCTTGTGCCGTAGCACCAAGCATTGGTCCAGTCCAAAATTTAATGTCTAAAAAACTCATAAACAAATTAAAAATAATATTCATTAAAAACTCCTTTTTTTATCTTTGTATTAGTAGGGGCAACCTGCCTAATAGTAGGGGCGAAGCTCTGCGAGCCCTTATCACCATTTATGTTTGTCCCTATATGAATTTTTTTTAAATATCCCAAACTTTTTTATCTATAATCATAATTTTTATGTCTCACATTTTTTATCTTGTTCATGCTGTCTCTTTTTTTGTTTTTCATATTTTATGGGTATGCGATACTTCGTCTCTACTTTGTTTTTGCTTCACCCATATGACTAACTCTACTATCTTGCTACGGGCTCGCGGTGCTTCGCCCCTACAACTTACTCTACTTTCTTGCTTCGGGCTCGCGGTGCTTCGCCCCTACTACTAACTCTACTATCTTGCTACGGGCTCGCGATGCTTCGCCCATACTTTTAACACTGCTTTCTTGCTACGGGCTCGCGATGCTTCGCCCATACAATTAACCCTGCTATCTTGCTTCGGGCTCGCGGTGCTTCGCCCCTACAATTAACTCTGCTTTCTTGCTACGGACTCGCTTAGGGCTCCCACTGGTTCGCCCCTACGGCTAACACTACTATCTTGTTATGGGCTCGTTTAGGGCTCCCACTGGTTCGCCCCTACGGCCCCTACAACTAACTCTACTATCTTGTGGCGGGTTTGGCAAGCCTGCACCCCTACGACCCACAGTATATTTTATCAATTTAAATCATATCAAGCAACAGTTAAAAAAACATTATAAATATAAGTTATTAAGTATATAATTTCAAGTTATATTTATGGCAACCTCTAATTACTATGAATTTTTAAATTTAATAAATAATAAATATTTTATACTAGCATTAGATGAATTGCTTGCTTTTTAGAGATTTACATAAAAATCTAAATATAAAAACTGTAACTCCTGCTATTACACAGCCTGATACTGCCCCCTCAATTATAAATAATGGTATAACTCTAAATAAATAATGATTTTTAGTAATAATAGCAATTATAAAAACTTGTGTCAAATTGTGTAAAATTGCCGCAGGGATACTCATAATAAAAATTGTTTTATCATTTTTATATTTCAACAAAAAGTTATCATAAATTATGCACATCGTTATAAAGCTTGTGAGAAATGGAAAGAGTGATAAACAAAAATAAATAAAATTTCCAAAAATAATTGACATAATGATAACTTTTAACAAACCTATTAAAAATGCTGACTTTTTACCAACTAAAAAAATCGACAATATTATTATAATATTTGAAAGTCCAATTTTAATTCCAAAAGACAAAAATTTTATGGGGAGCAAATAATCTATATATGAAAAAATTAGCCCCATCGCCAAAAGGACTGAATTTATTGATATTTTTTTAATTTTATTCTTATTAATAATTGACATTTAAATATTTATATGATAGTATTATGACAACTTATTGTATTTAGGAGGCATAAATGAAAGGAACTGTGAAGTGGTTTAGCAAACAAAAAGGCTATGGTTTTATATCAGATGAATCTGGAAAAGATGTATTTGTCCATTACTCTGGTATAGTTATGGACGGTTACAAAAATCTATTAGAAGGTCAAGTTGTTGAATTTGATTTATCTGATGGTGAAAAAGGTCCCCAAGCTTCCAATGTTGTAGTAGTAGAGAATAACAATAACTAATTTTTTAATCTTAATCTACGGACTGGGTAAATACCCAGTTTTTTATTTGCTTAATTTTGATAAAAATTGTTTTGTTCTCTCTTCTCTTGGATTATCTATTATATCTTTTGCTATTCCCTCTTCTACAATATAACCTTTATCAACAAATATAATCCTATCTGATACATCTTTTGCAAAATTCATTTCATGAGTCACAATCACCATTGTCATTTTTATTTTTGCCAAATCTTTTATAATTTTCAAAACTTCAACAGTTAATTCTGGGTCAAGTGCGCTCGTTGGCTCATCAAAAAATAAAATTTTTGGTTTCATCGCAAGAGCTCTCGCTATTGCTACTCTCTGTTTTTGTCCACCTGATAATTCATATGGATAATTATTTTTTTTATCATATAAACCTATTTTTTTTAATAATAAATCAACTTCTCCATCCACTATATTTTTATCTCTTTTTTGTATGCTTAATACTGGGTCTATTATATTTTTATAAACTGTCCAATGTGGAAATAAATTAAAATTTTGAAAAACTAAACCATAATAATTTTTAATTTTTTTTATTGTCTTTTTATCTGCATATTTGATTTTATTATTTTGAGTAGTTGCTACTGTTTCGCCTAGATATTTTAAATTACCCGAGTCCATAGTTTCAAGTAAAGTAGCACACCTAAGTAATGTAGTTTTGCCACTACCAGATGAACCAATTATTGACACAACTTCTGATTCTTTTACTTTCAAACTCACATCATTTAAAATTATATTTCCATTAAATTGTTTTTTACAATTATTAATTTCAAATATATACATATATCTACCTAATCAAAATATTTAAAACTTTTTTCTATTTTATCCATAGTGATAGCAACTATACCATTAAAAATATAATAAAATACTCCTGCAACAAATAGTGGTATGATAGTTGTTTTACTTGCTGCTACTTGTTTTGCCAAAGTAAATACTTCTGTATAAGTCAAAACAAATGCAAGTGAAGTATCTTTTATGAGAGTTATAATTTCATTAGTTACAGGTGGAATTACTCTTTTAATCATCTGTGGTAAAATTATTTTAAAAAAACTTTGTGATTTACTATAACCAAGTATTGTTGCAGCCTCCGTTTGACCTATTGGAATATTTGTAATGCCTGCTCTATAAATTTCTGCAAAATATGCAGCATAATTAATTGAGAATCCAATGATTATAGAAATAATTCTCCAATTAACACTAAGCTTTATCCCAAATACATAATATGGCATATAGAACCACACTATTAATTGTAGCATTAGAGGAGTTCCTCTTAAAATAGAAATTATACTTTTAGTTATAAAACTTACTATTTTTATTTTACTCATCCTCAAAAAAGCAATTACCAAACCAAGTGGCAGAGACAATATAAGTGTAGTAAAAAATATAAACAATGTGTTTTTTGTTCCTGCCAAAACTCTCACTGCTATATCACTAATTTTAATTGCTTCATCAAATAATAAATATCGAAATGGTAAAATATTAATTACACTATTTGATACACTAACCAAATTCATAATTATTTTATATATTTATCAATACAAATCATATATGGCAAATTATAATCAATATATTTATTTGCTATCTCGGTAAATTTACCATCATTATACATTTCAGTCAAAGTTTTTTCTACCATATCTCTATATTCTGTATTTCCTTTTTTAAATCCTACTGCATATTGTTCACTACTCAAAATTCCTTTATCATCAATTCCATCATTAAATATTTTTAAATTTTTTCTATTGTTTAATTGATATTTTGCAACTCCTATATCTACTGCTACTGCATCAGTTACACCTGACTCCAAATTCATAAAGGCAGTATTAAAATCAGCTGTCAGTGAAATTTCTATATTGTTTACCCAACTATTAGAATCTTCTTTCAAAGAATTTAAAGTTGACTCAGCAGAAGAACCAGTTTGAGTTGTCAAATTTTTAATATTAGATAAATCATTAATATTTGAATCATTATTTACGACTATTACTATTTGATTATCTACATAAGGGAAAGTCCAAGTGTAATCATTTTCTCTACCTGTAATAGTAAAGCCATTCCATATACAATCAATATTTCCACTATTTAACTCCAAATCTTTTGTGTCCCAATCAATAGGTTGTTTTACTAATGATAAATTATTTCTCTTGCAAACTTCTTCTGCAAGTTCCAAATCAAAACCAGTATAATTTCCAGATGCATCCATATAGCCATATGGTGGATATTCTGCATCAAATCCAACTACAAATTCATTATTTGTAGCCACTATGTTTTCTGCATCACTATTTATAACTTCATTTTTTCTGCATGCAACCATAATAAATATTAAAAATACACTTAATACTAATAAAATTTTCTTGTTCATAATACCCTCCAAATTAATTATTTAATTTTTTTATTGCATTTTTATATCCACCTTCGCCAAAGGATAAACTCTTACTAACTCTACTGAGTGTTGCAGTGCTTATATCAATTTTTTTAACTATATCTTGATAACTATATCCTTCGTTAAGCAATATGGCTGCATCAAACCTTTTAGCCATATCAAGAATCTCATAAATAGTACAAACATCATAAAAAAATTTTTTACATTCTTCTTTTGTATTTAATTTACTTATGACAGTAAATAACCTATCCAAAGATTCATTTGAAATATTACTCATACAATACTCCTATTTGTGTAGTTGATAATCCCTTATTCGTAGGGGCGAAGTACCACGAGCCCTTTTTGTCTTTTTAATATTGTCCTGTTCTCAGTAGAGGCGAAGCACCGCGAGCCCTTTTTGTCTAAATATGAAACTTGCTGCTCCCACAAAAAAATCTCGCATCTATAAAGAATTACTACACAACAATTTATTACTTTATTAGTTTATCACTTTATCAAAGTAAAGTCAAGAGTTTTTTAAAAACTTTTTATATTTCTATTTTCCTTTTTACTATTCATTACAAAGGGCTCCCACTGCTTCGCCCCTACAACTATCGCTGCTGTCTTGCATACAGGCTCCCACTGGTTCGCCCATACGACTAACTCTACTATCTTACATACGGGCTCGCGATGCTTCGCCCCTACAACTATCGCTGCTGTCTTGCATACGGGCTCGCGATGCTTCGCCCATACGACTAACACTACTTTCTTGCTACGGGCTCGTTTAGGGCTCCCACTGGTTCGCCCCTACGACTATTGCTACTTTCTTGCTTCGGGCTCGCGATGCTTCGCCCCTACGGCCCTACATTTTAATTTTTTTTAATATTTTATTTTTAATTACTTTACTATTTATTCCATCAAGATTAATCATTATATTTTCAATAGATGATTTGCAACTTGCATCCAATAGTATCTGTGAAATCTTTAAATCTGATTCAGCAAAGATTGTAGTTTTTTTATATAGTGTATTTACTAATTTATTTGCAATTTTACATATTTCAAAACACTTAATCGCAGGCTCTATGCAAATAAGCGATGCTTTTTCATATTGCTTTTTTTTAAGCAACAAATCTTTTTTAGTTTCCTTTGGCATTTTATAATATTTTTCCATTTCTATAAAACATTTGGCATCATAATCCATCAAATCAAGCATCTGTTTTCTATACTCTATTAATTTTTCCATAACCTTCAAATTTTTACTCTCATATTTTTTATACTTCTTTTTTCCAATTGACAAATTTATAACTTTAATAGCAAGTCCTATCGCAGTGGCACCTACTAATCCTACATTTACCCCACCACCTGGCATAGAACTTTTGCTTGATAAAATATCTATGTATTTTTTGATTTGATAATTTTTATATTTCATTACTTTTCCCCTCACAATTTTATAATAAACATCAAAAAAGACTATAATTTATTTATTCTAACCTGATTATTTAAAATTCATATTATTAAATATTTTTATAACTTCACCTACCAAATACAATGAACCAGTTATAAAAATTATTTCACTATTAATTTTTTTTGCAGTTTCTATTGCCGATTTGACATCTTCACATAAAGAAATATTTTTAAAATAAATTTTTGCAATATCACATAAACTATTCAAATCATAACATCGATCATAATTAATTTTAGTTAAAATTATATTAGGAGTTATCTTTTTCAAATTCTCTCTATTAAATTTATTTATAAATTCATATATCATTTCAAACATTAATTTTGCATTTTTATCTCTAAGTATTGAAATGATAAACAAAATATTAATTTGCTCTTTACTATATTTAGTATTAACTACATATGCTAATTCTTTTAAAACTTCATCTATACATTGAGGGTTATGTGCCCCATCAACTATCAAAATTTTATTTTCGTTTTCTATAAGGATATCAAATCTGCCAGGCCATTTAACACTATTTAAGCCTTCAACAATTTTGTTATTCTCAATTTCTATCCCATACAACCTAAGTGTTTTTATTACTTCTATTGAAACTACTGCATTTTTTATTTGGTGTATTCCTCTTAGATTTGTTCTTATATCTATAAATTCTTTATAATCAAAATGCTCATTTTTATAATTTATATGGATTTCATTTTCATTGATAATTTTAAGATCTGAATTTTTTTCTTTTGCTCTCTCTACAAATACAGATTTCCCCTCTTTTATATCATATAAAACTGTAGGACAATTTTTTTTAATTATTCCAGATTTTGCCCTCGCAATATCTAATATATCACTCCCAAGGACATCTTCATGATCTATCCCAATATTAGTTATTACACTCACAAGTGGTTTTTTTATCACATTTGTAGCATCAAATTCACCACCGAGCCCTACTTCCATTATGACAAATTTACATTTTTTTCTAAAAAAATAAATAAATGCAGAAACTGTTAATATATCAAAATGCCCAAGTAAAATATTATGTGTATTTGCTATCTCGTCAACTTCTTTTAAAATATTAAAAAATTCGATATCACTTATTTCTACATCATCAATTTTAATTCTCTCATTAACTCTAACTAAATGTGGAGATGTGTATACTCCTATATTTTTAAACTCTCTATGTAATATACTATATATCATAGCAGTGGTTGAGCCTTTACCATTTGTGCCTGCTACATGTATTATTTTTAATTTATCTTGTGGATTGTCAAAATGATTTAATATTTTATAAATATTATCTAAATTTTTTTTTCTATTATTTAAATGTCTATTTAGTAAATCTAAAATCTTATTAGTCATCAATTTTAAAATAACCCTTTTATATTATAATTCTCATCTATGTCAATATCGTATGCGGCAGGATGTTTTGGAAGTCCTGGCATAGTCATAATATCTCCAAGATATAAAACTATAAACCCAGCTCCTGCTGATATTTTTACATCTCTAATAGTCACAGTAAAACCTTTTGGAGCATTTAATAATTTTTCATTATCAGAAAAACTATATTGAGTTTTTGCTATACATATAGGAAGATTTTTATATTTTGAATTCTCTATTTGTTTAATATTATTTTCTGCTTGCTTTGTTAATATATATGCTTCTCCGTGATAAATATTTTTTACTAATTTTAAAATTTTATCTCTTATAGGCATAGAATCTTCATATAAATATTTAAAATCACTTTTTCCATTATCTATCAATTTTTTTACTTCGTATGCTAATTCAATAGCACCATCTCCACCATTTTCAAAAGAAGTTATTACTTTTGCAATAGTATTAAACTCCATACATTTATCTTCTACAAATTTTAATTCATTATCTTTATCTGTTGGAAATTTATTTATTGCAACAATTACTTCTAATCCATATTCATTTTTTAAATTATTTATATGTTGCATTAAATTATCTAAACCCTTATTTAAACAATCCATATTTTCATCTTTAAATAAATCAGGATTTAACCCACCGTGATATTTTAATGCTCTAATAGTTGCAACTACTACTGCGAGTTTAGGTTTTAAATTTCCCATTCTGCATTTTATATCCAAAAACTTTTCTGCACCAAGGTCAGCTCCAAAACCAGCTTCTGTCACTACCAAATCAGCAAGTTTCATAGCCATCTTGGTTGCAATAAGTGAATTACAGCCATGAGCAATATTTGCAAAAGGACCACCGTGCATTATAACTGGATTTTTTTCTATTGTCTGGACTAAATTTGGTTTTATTGCATCTTTTAATAAAACACACACACTGCCAACTATATTTAAATCAGAAACAGTAATAAACTCTCCATCTCTATTATATGCAACAACCATCTCAGAAATTTTATTTTTTAAATCTTTAAAGTCCCTCGCTAAACAAAATACAGCCATAAGTTCCGTAGCTACCGTTATATCAAACCCATCTTCTCTAACTACACCATCTGACTTTTTCCCAAGTCCTGATACAATATTTCGTAGTTGTCTATCATTCATATCTACTGCTCTCTTAATCAAAATTTTTTTTGTGTCAATATTTAATTCATTTCCTTGATATATATGATTATCTATGACAGCACAAATTAAATTATTTGCAGAAGTTATTGCATGAAAATCACCTGTGAAATGCAAATTTATATCTTCCATAGGTAAAACTTGTGCATATCCTCCACCACAAGCACCACCCTTTACACCAAACACTGGACCCAAACTTGGTTCCCTAAGTGCTGCAATAGTTTTAACTCCAATTTTATTTAAACCATCAAGTAGTCCTACTGTCACAGTCGTTTTTCCCTCACCAAATTTTGTAGGAGTCATTGCTGTCACTAAAACCAAATCTCCTATGTCTTTCTTTTCTAAAACTGATAAATCAATTTTACATTTATATTTTCCATAAGTTTCTATTTCATCTTCACTTAAACCTATTTTTTTTGCTATATCAATTATATTTGATTTTTCTTGTGACAAAGCTATCTCTATGTCTGTTTTCATATTGTTCTCCAAAATATTTTTATATGTTTATTTTTTTAATAAATATATATTTCTTTGTTGTAATGCACTTTATAGATAAATTTTTTTAAAATTTTTGTTATAAGTGGCTAGATTAATTTATTAACCTTTAAAAAACATTTCTCCATTATCGCTTGCCTTATATATCTAATATTTTTTTTGTTTCAGAATATAATTTATTTGTTGTATTAATCATAAAATTTTTATTTTCATCATTTTTTTTATTATTAAACTCATGTTTATTTTTATTATAAAATTTTCTTACCTTATGCAAATTATTTATGAATTTCATATCAAAAATTTTTTCATCAGATATTTTGTTTATTACTTCCCATACAGATATCTCAGTTTTCCCTAAAATACGATGTGTAGCAATAAGATTTAATAAATGCTCAAAAACTTTCCCATAATGAAATAAGGCAGCACCTACATCATAATGAATTTCTTTTCTTGCTATATTTTTTTCTTTATTTATTTTTTTATACCAATCCCTATAATATTTTTTATTTTTTCCATTTATATCAAAACCCTGCTCGTTGTAGCCATTATCATACTTTTTAGTTTTTTTAGTTAATGCTATGACTATTATAAGACCTAAAAAAAATCCTGCAATGATATACATTATCAATGTTGTTTCTTCCATACAAACTCCTTATTTATATTTTATCATTTTTCACATTAGAGTATAAAAGACTTTACCAATATACCTATCACTTCTTTCTTGCTTCGGGCTCCCACTGGTTCGCCCCTACGATTAGACAGGTTGCCCCTATGAGATAATAGAACCATATTTAGATATACAAAAGGGCTCGTGGTACTTCGCCCCTACGGCTAACACTACTGTCTTGCTACGGGCTCGCGGTGCTTCGCCCCTACGGCCCCTACAACTATCGCTACTTTCTTGTATACGGACTCGCGGTGCTTCGCCCCTACGATTAATTTATTTAAATTAAAAATAAAGTGGAGGTTTACTCCACTTTTTTTTACTCTGTTATAATATTGAAATTTAATGTGTATTGCTCATCTGGGATTATCTCGTATCCACCATCACCCCTTTGTAAACTAACTGTGAGTCCACTTGCATCTTCTGTTCCAAATGGTTGCCACATACTCTCTACTCTCATATTTTTTGCATTTTGAAAATCAGATCTAAAATACCAAACACCTTCGTTTATGTTATATTTAACAGGCACAGAGACGATTTTTATAAATGAACCATTTGCACCAAACATCCAGAAATTTCCCTCTTTATCTTTTCTATATGTATTTGATGCTGTGATTTTATTTCCTCTTGCATCTACTGCTATAAAGTGTGGATATAAATCATTATACTGATTTGGATCATAATATACATAATATTCATTATCTTTTCCATTAATTAATTCACCATCTATATATTTAGCCGTTCTATTTGCAACTGATGCTACAGAAGTTGAAGCCACACCATCCATTACTATCCCAAGCCCAAGCTGCGGCTCTGCTCTCAACTGAATTCCTGCTTGATGAAATTTTCTCTTTTTTAATGTTTCAAGCTCACCATTTTTTTCACTACTAAATATATAATCATTATCACTAAATCCTACTGGGATTTCACCAGTTCTCCTTGCACCATAAATTGATGACATCTCATCATCCAAGAAATATAATATTTTTTGTGAAGTATCTACAAATTGTTTTTCTTCGCCAGTGTCTTTTGATGTATATAATCTATCAATTATAAACTTCTTTCCATCTGTCTCATCCATACTTATAGTATCTATATATGTATTGTCATTACCATTAATAACAACAAGCCCTGATTTTAATATTCCTGTATTGTCAAATGCATAATACTCCTTTGTGATTTTTTTAACTGTGCCTTTTACTATATCTCCACTGCTATCTGCATAAAACCATCTCTCTACTTCATCTACATGGTCATCTTGATTAATTTCTTCACTTGGAACTGTATATACCCATCTCTTCTTTGCAAGTGCACCATATTCTTCATTATACAAATCATCATATTCTATATGATATTTAGTTGCTCTCTCTGCTTCCCAACCTGTAAGCATTACACCATTTTCATCAAATGCATAAAATTTACCATTAATCTTTTTTTGATTATAACTATCTGAATCTTCACTCATAACTTTTTTATTATTGTTTTTATTAAAGTAAAACCACATTACTTCTTTTTTATAATATTTATCATCTAATGAACCATCTTCATAAGGCATCCAACCCTCTCTCAGGACACCATCTGTCTCATCCCCTGCATAATATAAAAAACCTACAAATGGATCATCATCAAAATCTATTTCATTATACATAACACCATTTTCATTTATCCAACCTGATAACATCCTACCATTTACATCAAATAAATATCTCTTACCATCTATAATCTTTCTCGTTATAGTATCAACTGCCTTATATGCCTTTCCATTTCCACCAAAATAATAAAGATAAACTGTTGGACCATTTGCATAAGGGTCAGATACTTGGAGAGGGTCCACTGCAACCCAAGTATTTTTAACCATTTCTCCATCATCATTAAAATAATACATACTGCCATTATAGTCCTCAAGAAGATAATCTCTAACCATTCTACCATCTTCACCAAGATAGTATTTTTTTCCATTTGATGTCTCGATTTTTTCAGTAACATAATCCCCTGTCGAGTCAGCAAAATACCACTCGTCTCCTACGAATTCCCATCCTTTTGCAAAAGTTCCAAAGCACACAAAAATCAAACACATCAAAAAAGATAGTAAAATACTAATTTGCTTTAAGTTCTTCATATTAATCTCCTAAATACTATAATAATAAATTATATAACATTTTTATATATTTTTCAATATTTTAATTTGATAATGAAACCCATAAAAACACTCTATCTTATCTAATATTTCATATGAAAACGACATTATTTAATAATGGTGTAGGCTCGTGTCGTTTCGCCCCTACGATTAACTCTACTGTATTGTAAACGGGCTCGCGATGCTTCGCCCCTACATTTTTTTAATTTGCCCCTACGGTTAAGATTAAGTATAGAAACTTCTATAAAAAATGTTTAATTAATTACAAATTCAGATTTTCTTTTGTTTTCAGGCATTATTTGTAAATTTTTTACTTGTAAAAATAAATATTTGTGCTCCACCCCATCTGTATCAACTCTTCTCTCTATATAAGGTTTTCCAACCACTTGAATCCAGTCATCTATTGAAACATTTTCACCCTTTAAATTGTTTATAAAAAAACCACCAAATATATCATTATAAAAATCATTTGGACCATTTCTATATACCATAAAGCTTTCAAAACTTCCATCCCATTCTTTATACTGCCCAAACATTCCCTCTACTGTGATAGTTTTATCTGCATACTCATCTATTTTTCTATATATATTATCAATCTGTGTTAAATATGTATCTTCTGAGATAGTTATATCAGTGGTAGGAGTTGGTAAATCGCTATATATCCTATATCCTCTCACATCTTCAACTATGCTATCATCAACTTCATCCATAGCATAACTATTTTTTGCAAGAGGCACATAAGTAGTTTCCTCCACTGTTTCAACATTAATCTCATCTTTATTTTCACAAGATACAAAAAATATACAAATTATTATTATTATTAAAATTTTTATAAAATGTTTTATCATAAATTTACTTAATTTTGTCTTTTTACCCCTTTAATTTTATAATATTCTTTCTCAGTCGCTTCTTTTATTCTTTTTTTCCTTTCTTTTTCTTCTATTTGTGCTATATAATACTCTTTTAACTCTTCAGCACTCATTTCACTTAACTTCTTTTTTGTTTTGCTTCTAAGTTTCTCGAGGTTCATATTTATCCACCAAAAAAATTCTCTACTCCACTATATAATCCATAAGCAAAAATATCTAAATTTTCATCACTTATATCTGTCGCCCTATCTCCAAGCTCTATATCAATATTTGGTATAGTTGAAAAAGAAATTTGTGTCAAATCAAGTTGCATAACTCCTTTTCTAAAAATTTTTTCACCTATTTCTCTAAAAGCAGCAAGAATTGATTCGCCGAGTCTATCGCTCTCCTCGTAAGTGCTTCTCACAGGCTCCATATTTATATAATTTTCATCTCTTATTGGTGTTATATAAAAAATTCCTTTATCATTTTGTGTAGAGTCAAAATGAATTGCTATATGTATATCTGCATAATTATTTGCAATAACAGTCCTTGCGATATTATCAAGTTTTGAATTTTCATCTTCCCTAATCATAAGCACGGAATATCCATTTTGAAGTAATATATTTTTTAATTTTTTTGCAACTTTCAAATTTACTGCCGACTCCAATTCACCACTTTTCATTACAGCACCAGTAGTTATTGCTTTTGATTTTATACTTCCATAACTATTACTACCACCTGATAATTTGGGGCTCTTGTCAGGATGTGAATATGTTTCATACATTTCACCATTTATAGTTCCATGCCCTGCATTTACACACACCGTTTTATTTTTACTTTTATACATGTTGTTTTTTGTTAAAATCGCAAATCCATCGTTTATTTCTGAAAAAGTTGCATATTTAAAATTTTTATCCAAATAAACTTCTGTATCTTCATAAATATTAAATTGTTCATTTACTTCATAAACCATACTTTCAAGTGGGACATCATATTCTATAATGTTTTCTTTTTTGCAAGAAACTAATAAGAACATAAATAATATAAAAATTATCACACTAAATATTTTTTTGGTTTTAAATAAACTCATACTATAATTCCACCACACATTGTCAAATTATCTTTATAAAAAACTGCAGATTGTCCTTTTGTTATTGCTCTAACTTTTTTTTCTAATATGCATAAATATTTATCATTTTCTTTTCTAAGTATACAAGGGCTTCCTTCATCTCTATAACGGATTTTACAAATAAATTTATAATCTACAGAATTTTTTATTTCATCTATTCCTTGACAATTTAATTCATCAACAAAAAACCTATCACTATACAAATCCATATCATCTCCAAGCACTACTTTATTTTCTTCACTATTTATCTCTACAACATATTTTTTACTACCTGCTGCAATATTTACACCTTTTCTCTGCCCTATAGTAAAATTCATTATCCCATTATGATACCCCATAACTTTCCCTTTTGTATCTACTACTTCACCAATTTTTTTATCTATATTTAATTCACCTTTTGCAATTTTTTCTCTATAATCATCCCCATATTCATATCTATTTATGAACTCCTTATAATCCATATCTTTCACAAAACATAAATCAAGAGAGTCTCTTTTTTTTGACAAATCACTATTAAATGTATTTGCTATCTCTCTTGTCTTGCTCTTATCCATATTGGCAATAGGGAATATTACTTTTGACAACTGTTCCTGAGTTAAATTATATAATAAATATGACTGGTCTTTTTTAGTGTTTTCACTTTTTTTTATACTATATCTACTATTTTCAAAAACTACATTTGCATAATGTCCTGTAGCTATATAGTCATAATTAATTTCTCTCATAACATCAAGTAGCATATTAAATTTTATCTCTCTATTACAAATAGCACAAGGATTTGGAGTTCTACCACTCTTATAATCTAAAACAAATCTATCAAGGACTTTTTCTTTAAACTCTTTCGTTTTATCAACTACTCTATGTTCTATACCCAAATCACAAGCAAGTTTTTTTGCATACTCAACTTCTCTCTTTGAACTATCAGTATCAAAAACTATCATACTTACAGCAAATACCGAATGTCCTGCATTTTTTAATATATATGCTGTCGTCCCACTATCTACTCCACCACTTAGACCTACAACTACTTTCATTATTTTAAACCTCTTAATCTAACTCTACTATCTTGCTTCGGGCTCGCAGTGCTTCGCCCCTACCTTATTTTTACTTCACCCATACGGCTAACACTACTTTCTTGCTACGGGCTTGCTTAGGGCTCCCACTGCTTCGCCCCTACATTTTAATGGTTCGCCACTATGACTAACACTACTATATTGCTTCGGGCTCGCGATGCTTCGCCCCTACCTTTTTAATGGTTCACCTCTACGGTTTTTTATTATCTTGGGCCAACAGTGCTACCTGCTGTAAGTGGTGAATTGTTAATGATTGCTTGCTGATTTGAAGTAATACCAGTATTTATTCCAACTTGTGATGTGAGCCCCATACCTATTCCAGCTCCTGTTCCCGGTCCTACACCTATAGAAACTCCACCTACTTGTTGCCCCATATAAGACTGATTATTTATTATTCCTTGATTATATTGCTGTGTGTATTGTTGATTGTATTGCTGATTATACTGCTGGTTATATTGTTGATTATTTTGAATACCAGAATTTACAAGTTGTCCTTTTTCATTAAATACATATTGATTACCACCCACATTTATTGTTTGGCTCAAAACAAGGACACCAGAATTTGACTCGAGATAATAATAATAACCTTGGTCATCTCTTATAAATCCTGTAACCATCTGTCCATTTTGTGGATTTAAATAATAATATTTTCCATTATCACTATACCAACCTATAGCCATTTGCCCATTTTCCAAAAATCTATACCAATTACCATTTATCTGAGCCCAAGAATTAACAACAGCCTTCCCATCATTAAAATAATACCAAGCAGTTCCTATCTGTGTAAATCCTTCTGCCATAGTTCCATTTTCTTTTAAATAATAATAATCAACTAATCCATTGTTATTTACCTGTATCCAACCCCTAACCATTTGTCCGTTTTCAGGATTAAAATAATATTTAAAATTTCCTACTTGAACGAATCCTACCTGCATAATACCATTTTGTGCAAAATAATAATAATTTCCATTTATCTCAACAAAGCCCACAGACATCCTACCTGCTGAATTCATATAATAATAACCTTGTGCTGTCTGTATCCAATTATTTACTACATACTGCCCATTTCTATCATCAACATACATATAATCAGAACCATTATTTACCCAACCAGCAAAAGTAGTGTCATTAAAAATTGATAGCAAAAAAACAACCATTAAGATAATTATTAAATTTTTAACTTTTAAAAGTTGCTTCACCTATACTAGTCCTTTCTCATTTAAATATTTATGCATTTCTTTAAAATATCTATACATCCTTATATCAAAATAACCATAGTCTGCATTTGAAAGTGATGCTCTACATATTGCCCATACACAATTATACAAACTTGTTAATGCCATATAGCAAATAACCAAATCTCTTGCATCTTTTTTTGTAATATTTTCAAATATTTTGTCATCACTACTTTTTACACTCATATAGTAGTCTAAAAGTTTAAAAGCATTTTCATAGTTCATATCAGCATAAACTGCAAATAGTGCTATATCATAGAGTGGATCTGACATCCCTGCATATTCAAAATCTATCATTTTATATTGTCCATCCACAACCAATATATTTTGTGGACTTGCATTGCCATGTGTTAGAGTGTTCGGTCTATTATATTTTTTTATTAATCTATTAATCTCTTCTGCTCTTTTATATATGTCATCAAAATCATCAAAAGGATTAACTATCTTGTTCTTTTTTAGTAGAGTTAAGCATTCATTAATTTTGTCAAATACATCAATTTTTACGGCTATTTTTATATTTAAGTTATGGAAATTTCTATAAAGCCCCATTACATTTTTCATCTCTACTTCATTTTTTATATCAACCCTTGTAGCATTTTCAAAAAATTTTGATATCTTTGTTCCTGTCTTTTCATCAAATGCAAGGACTGTCTCAAATATGTCAAGATTAGAAGTCAATAATTTTTCATACACAATTTTTTCATCAACTCTATTTACAAATTTATTTGTATCATCCCTAACTACCCTACACACAAAAGAATCAAGAGTATTTCCACCTATGCCAAACTTGTATGTATTATTAGTCATTCCATTATTTATACAAACTACATCTCTTATGTCTTCATTTCTACAACCAAATATTTTTGCTACATAATCATATGGGAAACTTCCTGCAGCTTTACTATCATCTATATGCCTATTTAAATCTTTTAATGTATCAAATTCATAAACTGTTTCTTTTTTTTGTCTATAAGCATACATTACTGGAAGTATTTCAAAATTCCTAACCAAAACATCTTCCCAAAAAAACTTATCTGTCTGTGGCAATTTATAATATCTCTCTGCAAGTTGTAAAAATGTTTCTGAAAAATCTTTTGTAAAAAATGCATGTCCCAACATACAATATGCATCTTTACCACCCTCTATGACCCCCAAAATTTCACTCTTGCTATTTGTTATGAATTGCCAATCATTTTTTACTTCTTCTAAAAAAACAGAAGTATAGTATGGTTCAAATTCATAACGATGAAAAATATTATTTTTCATATATACATCACTCACACAAATATAAGTATTTTTATTTAATATTTCATCTTTTGCATGAATTAGAGTCGCAAGAGTATTTTTCTCTTGATACTCATTATTATAAATAAGTTTTACATTATATTTATCAATTAATGGCTCAAATTTTTCTTTTAAAAAACCAACCATTATAGTGATGTCGTTTATTCCTTTTTCTTTTAATTGCTTTATCTGTCTCTCTATTAGAGTTTCTCCATCAACTTCTATAAAACTTTTTGGTATATCATAAGTGGATGGTGCAAGTTTAAGTCCCATACCAGATGCAAGTATTACTGCATTATCAACTTTATAATTTTCCAAAATATTTATTCCACTTTTTGTGACCTTGTAGTTATTGTTTTTTTCTATTAGACCTTCATCTACAAGCTCTTTAAATATAGAATTTGTTTTTCCAAGGGATATATCTATTTCTCTTGCTATATCTCGTTGTGAAACTTTTTCATTTTCATAAATTGTCCTAAGTGTCAGGAGTTTATCGTTCATAAAAATACCAAAAAACAATATATAGTGCAAAGACTATTATATATTGTGTTATATATGATAATATAACAAAAAAAATTGTATTTTTCAAGCAAAATGTATCATTTTACTTTTATTTTTAACACTTATAATTAAAATTAATTTTTTAACTTTTTAAAATTAATACTGCAAACTTTTTAGTTTTTATATAAAAGTTTTCAGTATAAATGAGAACTTTATTGATTTTTTTAAATTTTCACTATAATTAATATATGATTATTAGAGAAAAATATTTAAAAAGAATAAGACCTTTTTATGATTCTGATTTAATAAAAATTATTAATGGAAACAAAAAATACTATATCCAAGTGGCATATAGTGTTGCAGCTGATGATGCATATAGTAGAAAAATGGCACCATTTAACCTAATAAAAGATAACTTATCTAAAAAAATACTAATTACAAACGAAGATTTAGATTATTCTACAAGTTTAGTCCAGCATATAAAATTTAAAGATTTTTTATGGTTAGAAGATTTAAATTAATATACCAATTTAAAAATCACAAAACATTATTTATAATTAATTTTATCTAAAACATTATAAGAAAATCTCTAAAAGTCTACAATTATCCAAGTTTACTATTCATCCTATATTATTTAATAGTTTTTAAAATTTAATTTTAAAAACTTATGTTATTAGAGTTTAACATAAATTAATATACACTTGCACTTAAACTATCAATCTTAAAACCACCTTCACTACCTATATTCCAATTAGATGTAGGATACACAGCAGAAAATCCTGAAACATTAAAACACAAGCTCAATTCATCATCTTTATCAACAAAACCTAAAAGATTTATTTTTCCAAAAGGAAATCCTAAAAACAAATACTCTAATGTATTTGAACTACTTAAATTTTTATATGCTCCTGACCCATAGCCATACAAAGACGAAGCCACCCACTGAGAATTTGAATTATTAGGATTATATTCATCCCCCTTTAATAATACAACACCTGCAACACCAGATAATCCATTTAATCTATTAGAACTTTGCCATGAATTAGCCATAATAAAAACTTCATTATATTGACCATGAGCAGCAGCAAAAGAAATTGAAAAATTTAATAAACCTGTTTTACTAATTTTGATAAACTTATGTGCTATCCCCAAAAAAAACTTTTGTGATGCAGTATTTTGTTGAGTATTTCTTTTTATACCTTTCTGTGTTCCATTAACCTTCACACTACCAGTTCCTATCCCTGCTGTATAAGTATATCCATCTTTATCCTTTGCTATAATAGTACTGCTATCATCCTTATTTAAGTCAAACCATATACTCGTATTCAAAGTCAAATCATAAGTCTGTCTTTCCCCATTCCATATACCATTTCTACTGAGATAAGATGACACCAAACTATCAATTTTTGCATCCAAGGA
>CAMIYN010000029.1 GCA_946403075.1 uncultured Lachnospiraceae bacterium
TTATTTATGGTATTTTAGAGAGACCATTTAGAAATTATTTTTCAAAAGCAGAAAAAATGAAGGGACAGACAGGTGAAAACCTAATGGTTTTACTTGAGAGAAGATTAGATAATGTAATTTTTAGAATGGGTTTAGCGAGAACAAGAAAAGAAGCAAGACAAGTAGTAGGACATAAGCATGTATTAGTAAATGGAAATGTTGTTAATATTCCATCTTATTTAGTTAGTGCCAATGATAAAATTGAGATAAGAGAAAAAGCAAAAGAAACGAAGAGATATAAAGAGATAATTGAAGAAACAAGTGGCCGTATAGCACCAGTATGGATTGATTCAGATATTCAAGGTATGAAGGCAACAATAAAAAATTTACCTACAAGAGAAGAAATAGATGTCCCAGTTAACGAAGTGTTGATAGTTGAGTTATATAGTAAGTAATTTGTTTTTTTGATTAACTTAATAAGGAGAAAGAAATGTTTGATTTTGAAAAACCAAATATTGTAATAGAAAATATGTCTTCTAATGGAAGATATGCAAAAGTAATTTGTGAACCTTTGGAAAGAGGGTATGGAATAACTCTTGGAAATTCTCTTAGACGAATTATGCTTTCGACTCTTACTGGGTATGCGGTTAGTCAAATTAAGATAGATGGGGTTTTACATGAATTTGCCACAATAGATGGTGTAAGAGAAGATGTCACAGAAATTATAATGAATATAAAAGATTTGGCAATAAAGAATAATGCTGATGTATATGAAGAAAAAGAGGCCACTCTTGATTTTGAGGGTGAAGGTATTGTAAAAGCAAGTGACATAAAACACGACCCAGATATTGAGATAGTTAATGGTGATTTAATTATTGCTCATCTTGCTGGGAAAAATGCAAAGCTTCATATGAAATTAATTATAACTCCAGGTAGGGGCTATGTTCCAGCAGAAAAAAATAAAAAGAATCTCATTGATGTGAATTATATTGCTGTTGATTCAATTTATCAGCCAACTGAGAGAGTTGATATTAAAGTTGAGAATACCCGTATAGGTAATCAAACAGATTTTGATAAATTAATTTTGGAAGTAAATACAAATGGAACTATATCTGCAAAAGATGCTGTTTCACTTGCTGCAAAAGTTTTGAGTGAGCATATAAAATTATTTATTGATTTATCAGAAACTGCTATAAATCAAAATGTAATGGCAGTAAAAGTTGAAAATAAACAAGATAGAGTGTTGGATAAGAATATAGGAGAGCTTGAATTATCTGTTAGGTCTTATAATTGTTTAAAGAGAGCAGGAATAAATACAGTTCAAGAGCTATGGAAAAAAACACCAGAAGAACTACAAAATGTTAGGAATTTAGGTAAAAAATCTTTGGATGAAATATATACAAAACTGACAGAATTAGGTTTACCACCAAAGTTTGATGAATCAGATTTTGAAAATTTTGAAGATTAAAAATATCGATAAGTCTAAAAAGCACGATAGGAGGATGAAATGTCAAATTATAGAAAATTAGGAAGAACTAGTAGCCAGAGAAAGGCAATGATTAGAAGTTTAGTTACACAAATTTTGATGCACGGAAGTATTAAAACAACAGAGGCGAGAGCAAAGGAGGCAAGAAAAGATGTTGAAAAGTTGATTGCTCTTGCTATTAGAGAAGTTGATAATGTAGAAGAAGTTACTATTAGAGCAAAAGTAGCAAAGAAAGATAAAGATGGAAAGAGAATCAAAGAAGTAGTTGATGGCAAGAAAAAAACTGTATATGATGAAGTAGAAAAAAAGATAAAAAAAGATAAACCATCAAGATTGCATGCGAGAAGACAAATGCTTGAAATTTTATATCCAGTTTCTACATTTGAAAAAGAAGGTAAAAAGAAAAGTAAAAAGCAAATTGACTTAGTTGCAAAATTATTTAATGAATATGCTCCAAGATATAAAGATAGAAAAGGTGGATATACTCGTATTGTAAAGATTGGTCAAAGAGTTGGAGACCAAGCAATGGAAGTATTATTTGAGCTTGTATAAAATTGCGGAGTATGAACTCCGCTTTTTTAATATGTGAATTTTGGTGGTGATATATGCAATATGTAAATGATTTTTACGATTATGAAGTTCTTGATTGTGGGGATGGAGAAAAAATAGAGAGATTTGGCAAATATATTTTAAAGAGACCAGACCCACAGGCAATTTGGAGATTTAAAAATAATAAATATGATGTTGATGCTATTTATCATCGCAGTAATAGGGGCGGTGGCTATTGGGAGTTTAAAAAAAATATTAATCAGTGGAAAATTTCTTATAGTTTAGATATAGATAAAGAGATGGTTTTTAATTTGAAAACATTTTCATTTAAACATACAGGAATTTTCCCAGAGCAGGCTGTTAATTGGAAAAAAATATATAATATTGCTAGAAAAATCAAGGATTGTAAAGTTTTAAATTTATTTGCATATACTGGGGGAGCAACCATTGCTGCTTCTCTTGCAGGAGCAAATGTAACACATGTTGATTCTTCAAAAGGTATAATAAGTTGGGCTCACGAAAATGTAAATGATTCAAGAATTCCCATTGATAGAGTGAGATGGATTGTTGATGACTGCAAAAAATTTGTGTTGAGAGAAATAAAGAGAAAAAATGTTTATAATGGTATAATTTTAGATCCCCCCTCATATGGCAGAGGTGTAAACAGTGAAGTGTGGAAAATTGAATATGATTTATATGATTTTTTAGTGCTACTCACAAATATTATTTCAAGAGAAAATGGATTTGTGATTTTAAATTCTTATACGACCGGTCTTCAAAGTTCAGTATTAAATTATTTGTTAAGTGATGTTTTTAAAGCAAAATTTGGTGGAAGTGTCATATCATATGAACTTGGGCTTAAAGTAAAATCAACTGGATTATATTTGCCAGAGGGGGCAACTGGGATTTGGTGTAGTGATTTTAACATGCTTAAATAAAAAAGTTATTGTAATATTTTGATTTATATGTTATTATAAACATATGATAAGTTTTTTCAACACAATTTCACATCGAATAATTATTAACATTTATATTGTTATTATTTTTTGTTGTGGATTTGATGTTGTAAATGTATAAGAAACTGTTAAATAATAAATTTATTTATTAGCGACTTAGACTTTTATAGCTAAGTCGTTTTTTTATAAATTAAAAAAAAGTGAAAATAGATGTTAGTTCCAAATAATATCAATTTTTAAATTTAATTTTAAAATTACTAAATAATTAATATAAACAGAAACCTTATATAAATTGTAGAATCTTTAAAATTTTCATTATAAATATTTGAAAGGAGGGAGTATAATAAGTTATTAATTTTATAAATAAATTTAATAATTGCATTATACAATGACAATATGAATATTTTGATTAAGCCAGCACAAATTAAAAAACAAAAACCAAAAGATGAAAAAGAATTAGGATTTGGATCTATTTTTACTGACCATATGTTTACTATGACATATAATGCAGAATTTGGTTGGGAAAATCCTATAATTGAGCAATTTCATAACATTAGTATTTCACCAGCTGCAAATGTATTCCATTATGGACAAGAAGTTTTTGAAGGAATGAAAGCTTATAGAGGTAAAGACAATAGTATTTATTTATTTAGACCTAATATGAATGCTAAAAGAGCAAATAATTCACTTGAAAGACTTTGTATGCCAAAAATAAATGAGAAAGATTTTATTGAAGCAGTTAAAAAATTTGTTGAAGTTGAAAAAGATTGGGTGCCAAGAAGTGAAGGAACAACACTTTACATACGACCATTCATAATTGGGATAGATGAAAAACTTGCTGTTAATTCATCAAAGCATTATTTATTTATTATAATAGCATCACCTAGTGGTTCATATTATACTAATGGTATTACTCCAGTATCTATATGGGTTGAAGATGAATATGTTAGAGCAGTTAGAGGTGGAGTAGGTTTTACAAAAACTAGTGGTAATTATGCAGCTTCACTTCTTGGACAAGAAAAAGCACATAAAAATGGATGTGAACAAACATTATGGCTTGATGGAGTTGAAAGAAAATATATTGAAGAAGTTGGATCAATGAATATATTTTTTAAAATTAATGGAAAAGTCATAACACCAAAAATAAATGGTAGTATTTTGCCAGGTGTCACAAGAGACTCAATAATTACACTTTGTAAAGATTTTGGTTATGATGTTGAAGAGAGAAAAATATCTATTGATGAGTTAATTACTGCAACTAAAGAAAAAACTCTTGAAGAGTGTTTTGGTACAGGAACTGCTTGTGTAGTATCTCCAGTAGGAAAGTTAGTAAATAAAAATGAGAGTTTTATTATAAATAATAATCAAATTGGTAAATTGTCTAAAAAATTATATAATACGTTAGTAGATATTCAATATGGTAGAATAGATGATAAGTTTAATTGGAGAGTAAAAGTATGTTAAAAACAGGAGCAGAAATTATAATTGAATGTTTGCTTGAGCAAGGTGTAGACCTAATATTTGGATATCCTGGTGGAACTATTTTAAATGTATATGATGCACTTTATAAATATTCAGGGAAAATTAAACATATACTTACATCACATGAACAAGGTGCAAGCCATGCAGCTGATGGATATGCAAGAAGCACTGGAAAAGTTGGTGTTTGCTTTGCAACTTCTGGGCCAGGTTCAACTAATCTTACAACTGGTATAGCAACAGCCTATATGGATTCATCACCTGTAGTTTTTATATCTTGTAATGTAGGTGAAGATTTGCTCGATAGAGATTCATTTCAAGAAGTTAAAATGGTTTCAATTACTAAAGCAATTACTAAATGTAATTATTTAGTTAAAGATATAAATAAACTTGCAGATATCATAAGAGAAGCATTTTATGTTGCACAAAATGGTAGACCTGGACCAGTAGTAATAGATATTTTAAAAAATGTCACAGCAGAAACTTGTGAATATAATTATAAAAAGCCAGATGAAAATTTTAATAAAAGAAGACATGCTACTTATGTAAATCGTGCAACATATACTGATAAATGGAGTGCACTAAATGAAGAAGATATAGATTTAGCTGTTAAGATGATAAATGAATCAAAAAAACCACTTGTAGTGTGTGGTGGAGGAGTGGTATTAAGTAGAGCTCATAAAGAATTATATCAATTTGTAGAAAAAATAGATTGTCCTATAGCATATACTGTAATGGGATGTGGTGGTTATGATGGCGAAAAACAAAAATCCACAGGTCTTTTAGGAATGCATGGCACTCAAAGTTCAAATATCGCTGTTGCAAATTGTGATTTATTAATTGTCATAGGTTGTAGATTTTCTGATAGAGTAGCACTAAATAGAAATACTTTTGCAAAACAAGCAAAAATTTTGCAAATTGATATTGATAGAAATGAGATTGATAAGAATGTAATAACTACACATCATGTGATAGGTGATGCAAAAAGAATAATTGAAGTTTTTAATAAAAAAATTAATAAAGCAGAACATAAACAATGGATAGATTTTGTTTTATCGTTTCCAACAGAAACAGAGTATGAATTTAGTGATAAAAATTTAAATCCAAAACAGATAGCAAAAGTTGTAAAAGATATAGTTCCAAAATACAGTATTGTAACAACTGATGTAGGACAACATCAGATGTGGGCTGTGCAACATTTTAATTATCATTATCCTGGACAACTAATAACTTCTGGTGGATTTGGTACTATGGGGTTTGGACTTGGAGCTGCAATTGGAGCAAAAATTGGAAATCCTGATAAAATTGTGTTGCATATTACTGGAGATGGAAGCTTTAGAATGAATCTAAATGAGCTTGCAACAGAAAAATACTATAATATACCTATTATAACTTTAATCTATAATAATCAAGTATTAGGTATGGTTAGACAATGGCAAAATATAATTTATAACAAGCATTTTTCTGAGACTGTTCTTGATAGAGGACCAGATTTTGTCAAATTAGCAGAATCTTTTGGTCTTGTTGGTAAAAAAGTAACAAATGAAAATGAATTAAAAATTGCACTAATTGATGCAGTAGAATCAAAAACAGGCTATGTTATTAACTGTATTATTGATAAAGATGAGATGGTTAGACCAATGGTAGGTGTTGGTTCTGATATAACAGACTTTTTAATTAAATAAAAAATTTATAAAAAATATACATTTTATTTAATATTTTTAATATGGTATGTTATTAGAAGTATTTATAATAAATAAATAATTATAAAAATTAAAAAATTAAATATTAAGGAGAAAAAATATGGCAAAAATGTATTATGAAAAAGATTGCAATTTAGATTTATTAAAAGGAAAAAAAATTGCAATAATTGGATATGGTTCACAAGGGCATGCACATGCTTTAAATTTAAAAGATAGTGGATTTGATGTAATAATTGGTTTAAGAGAAAATTCTAAAAGAATCAAAGAAGCAAATGATGCAGGTTTTAAAACTATGTCTGTAAGTGAGGCAGTAAAAAATGGAGATATAGTAATGGTTTTGATAAATGATGAAGTTCAAGCAGATGTCTATAATAAAGATATTTTACCCAATTTAAAAAAAGGTGCTGCTTTAGCATTCGCACATGGGTTTAATATAAGATATAAACAAATTATACCTCCAGAAGGTGTTGATGTATTTATGGCTGCTCCAAAAGGACCAGGACACACTGTTCGCTCAAATTTTGTTGCAGGAAAAGGTGTTCCTTGTCTTGTTGCAGTTGAACAAGATGCTACTGGTAATGCTTTAAAAATTGCACTTGCATATATTGCTGGTATTGGAGGAAGTAAAGCAGGAATTATGGAGACAACTTTTCATGATGAAACAGAAACTGATCTTTTTGGTGAACAATGTGTTCTCTGTGGTGGAGTTGTAGATCTTATGCAATGTGGTTTTGAAGTTTTAGTTGAAGCAGGTTATGAACCAGAAAATGCATATTTTGAATGTATACATGAAATGAAATTAATAATAGATTTAATAAATAAAGGTGGTATAGAAGCTATGAATTATTCAATATCTGATACTGCTGAATACGGTGAATATGTATCAGGTGAAAGAATTTTACCACATGAAGAAGTAAAAAATAGAATGAGAAAAGTTTTAAAAGATATTCAAGATGGTTCATTTGCTGGAAAATGGATTGCTGAAAATAAAAGTAATGGGAGAGCATTTTTTAATTCAAGAAGAGAAATGCTAAAAAAACATCAAATGGAAATTGTTGGCAAAAATTTAAGGGAAAATATGATTTGGGGAAAAGATACTAATCTTGATAATGCATCAAATTAAAAACATATTTAAAATAATTTATAAAAAGGAATAGTATGATATCAGATAATATAAAAAAAGGAGTAGTAAGAACTCCAAATAAGAGTTTATTATATGCACTTGGACTTACAGATGAAGAAATTAATAGACCTTTAATTGGTGTAGTAAATTCGTTTAATGAAATAGTTCCAGGACATATGAATCTTGATAAAATTTGTGAAGCAGTAAAATCAGGTATAAGGTTAGCAGGTGGAACTCCTATTGAATTTCCAGCAATTGCAGTTTGTGATGGAATAGCAATGGGACATATAGGAATGAAATATTCACTTGTGACACGAGATTTAATTGCTGATAGCACTGAATGTATGGCAATTGCTCACCAATTTGATGGACTTGTAATGATACCAAATTGTGATAAAAATGTTCCAGGACTTTTGATGGCAGCTGCAAGATTAAATTTACCTACAATTTTTATTTCAGGTGGTCCTATGCTTTCTGGAAAATTAACATCAGGGAAGAGAACTTGTTTATCATCTATGTTTGAAGCTGTTGGTTCATATTACAATGGACAAATAAATGATTTTGAACTTAAAGAGTGGACAAAAAATTCTTGTCCTACTTGCGGAAGTTGTAGTGGAATGTATACAGCAAATTCTATGAATTGTTTAACTGAAAGTCTCGGTATGTCACTTCGTGGAAATGGAACAATTCCTTCTGTATATTCAAAAAGAATTAGACTTGCAAAACAGACAGGAATTAAAATTATGGAGCTAGTAGAAAAAAATATTAAACCTTCAGATATAATGAATAATGAATCATTTAAAAATGCACTAGCAGTAGATATGGCACTGGGATGTTCTACAAATACAATGCTACATTTACCTGCTATTGCACATGAATTAAATATAAAAATAGATTTGAATGATGTAAATTCAATAAGTGAAAGAACTCCAAATTTATGTCATCTTGCACCAACAGGTGATACATATATGGAAGATTTAGAATTTGCTGGTGGTGTTTATGCAGTAATGAAAGAACTTCAAAAGAAAAATTTAATTTTTGATAAATTGATCACAGTTACAGGAAAAACGATAAAAGAAAATTTAAAAGATGTTCAAAATTTAAACAATAGTATTATTAGAGATATAGATAATCCATATAGTAAAAATGGAGGAATTGCAGTATTATTTGGAAATCTTGCTACAAATGGTTGTGTTGTTAAAAGATCTGCAGTTGATAAAAAAATGTTAAAGCATACTGGTAAAGCAAAAGTTTTTGATAGTGAAGAAGAAGCAATTACTGCAATATATGGAAAAAAAATCAAATCAGGAGATGTAGTTGTAATAAGATATGAAGGACCAAAAGGGGGACCTGGGATGAGAGAAATGCTAAATCCTACATCAGCAATTTGTGGTATGGGACTTGATAAGGAAGTAGCTCTAATAACTGATGGGAGGTTTTCTGGTGCTACAAGAGGAGCTTCAATTGGTCATGTCAGTCCTGAAGCTGCAAGTGGTGGGAATATTGCATATGTAAAAGATGGAGATATTATATCTATAGATATACCAAATTATAAAATTGAATTAAAAATTAGTGATGAAGAATTAAATAATAGAAAGAAGAATATGGTTTTGAAAGAAGCAAAAATTAAAAATGGATATCTCGCAAGATATGCAAAAATTGTATCTTCTGCTGACAAGGGGGCTATATTATGTTGACACTTGATAAAATTTATCATGCTGCATATGTTTTAAAAGGAGTTTCAAGAATAACTGATTTACTTAGCAGTAGTAGTTTAAAAACAAATACACATATGTATTTAAAAACTGAAAATCTACAAGTAACTGGCAGTTTTAAAGTTAGAGGAGCATATTATAAAATTAGTCAATTAACTGAGAATCAAAAAAAAGCAGGAGTAATTGCTTGTAGTGCAGGTAATCATGCACAAGGAGTTGCTTTATCTGCAAGTAAAAATAAAATTAAATCTGTTGTATGTATGCCTGATGGAGCTCCAATAAGTAAAGTAGAAGCTACAAAAAATTATGGTGCAGAAGTTATTCTTGTGCCAGGTGTATATGATGATGCATATAATAGAGCAATAGAACTTCAAAAAGAAAATGGATATACTTTTGTTCATCCTTTTGATGATGAAGATGTTATATGTGGACAAGGAACTATTGGACTTGAGATATTAAATCAACTTGAAGATATTGATGCAGTCGTTGTGCCTATTGGAGGTGGAGGTTTAATATCAGGAGTTGCATTTACAATTAAAAATTTAAAACCAAACATAAAAGTATATGGTGTTCAAGCTGAAAATGCTCCATCCATGTATGAAAGTATAAAACAAAAAAAACAGATTACACTTGATTCTGTTTCAACATTTGCAGATGGTATTGCTGTTAAGCATCCAGGAGATAATACATTTAAATATGTAAATAAATATGTTGATGATGTAGTAACAGTTAGTGAAGATGAAATAGCAATGGCAATTTTAACATTAATGGAACGACAAAAATTAATATCAGAAGGTGCAGGAGCAACAGCTGTAGCTGCAGTTTTGTCAAATAAAATCAATGTTGATGGAAAAAATGTTGTGTGTGTAGTTTCTGGTGGTAATATTGATGTAAATATTTTGTCAAGGGTTTTAACAAGAGGATTAAAATCAAGTGGTAGAAATGTTAATATGCAAATTGCTCTTGAAGACAAACCAGGACAACTTGTATTAGTAAGCACAATTATTTCAAAATGTGGTGGTAATATAATAAATGTAAGATATGAAAGGTCAGATTTAAATATGCCAATTTCAAGCTGCTATTTAACAATAGGAATGGAAACTAAAAATTTTGAACATATAAATTTTATAAAAGAAAAATTAATAGAAGGCGGATTAAAAATTGTAAATGTAATATAAAAATTAGTTTTAAAAAGTTATTAAAGTATAGTGTTGATACTATACTTTTTTATTTCATAATTTAAAATAAGAATTTATCAAAATATATAGCTTATAGTAAAGCTTAAATGTAAAAGTAATTTCTAAACAAGATAAGTAATAGTTTGTGAAAGACTAAAGATTAATAAAAATGATAAAATCAATAAAAAAGTTTTTTAAAAAGTAAAAAAACATATTGGAAAAAAGAGATTTATTAGATAGGAAGAAAAAAATATAATAAATTTTTGCACAGCAAACAAACGATTTTCATCGTTTATGTAAGACTAAAGTCTATGCTTTAAATCAAAATATAGACTTTACTTTTACAATTAATAGTGATTTTAACATTGGTTGATTTTTTTTCTATTTTTTGCTATAATATTTTATAGTTAATACTTTAATAAATATGTATTAAAGAGATATTCTTTAGAGTATGAATTTATTTGGTTACATATAATTAATTATGGAGGAATTATATGATGAAAAAATTTAGTTTTAAAAAAGTTGTTTCTTTGGCTTTGGTTTTAGTTATATTTTTTACAAGTATAAGTTTTGTAACTTTTGCAACTTCAAATGATTTGGATGTAAAAGAGAGTGAAGAACTTGTAGTTGACGAAACAACGGAAGAATCAGAGTATGAGTTAGCAGAACTTGAATCTGAAACAAAAGTTGAAGCTCAATCTGAATCTGAAAATTCAAAAGATACAGATTCTGAGATTGAATCTGGAATAGAAGAAGAGAAAAAGGAAGAGGAAGAGGTTGTTGAAATAGAAGGAAATTATATATCTGATGTAAAAATGGTTTTTGCAAATAAAGATGCAGCAAAAGAAATATTTAAAGAAAATGGATATATTATGATTGATGTAAGCCTTAATGGTGGTAGTATGTCTGATACTGAAATATATTTGGGATATAAAAAAACAGATGATGAAAATGAAGCAATAAGAGGCTTAGGCGAGAGATGGTTTAGCACAAGTGGTAAAAACAAAGAGAGCTATGTAGGAGAATATGAAAAATATAATTTTACTGCTGTCACAGATTTTGATGGAAATGCTATAAATACAAATGAAGGATATGCACTTTCTGCAAAATTTGTTTATTTATATATGACAAGAGATAAAAATGCTGGAGCTCCTATAACACAAATTGAAGTGTTGATAAAACATAGTCCACAAAGTATAGAAAAATTGCAAGATAATAATAAGTATAAAGCAGTAGTTAACTCTAATAATGGAGAGTTGGCAAATTTTGATAGAGGAAAATCTGGTAATTTAATTTATATAAGGTATATGTGTGATGGTTATTTTGAAGAAGAAGAAAAGGAAGTTGTAGTGTCAAGAGATGAATGGCATAATGCAATTTCTCAATTAGATCATATTTTCTGGTTAGAGTTCGTATATGATATTAAGCAAGAATATGGTGAAGTAATACATATAAAAGATGGAATCAATTTATATGGAATGAGTGGACTTGTCACTGTTAGTATTCCACACAATGTAATTTTTAAATTACCAGAGAATTCAGAAAAATATTTTGCTGAAATAATGCCTAATGTAAAATCTATAAAAGGTCTAGATTTATTGGATACAAGTGATGTTGTAAGTATGAGACAAATGTTTTTTGATTGTAAAAGTGTAAAAGAAATTTATGGACTTAACAAATGGGATACAAGTAAAGTAGAAGATATGGATAGTATGTTTAGTTGCTGCCCTAGATTAAAGTCAATTGATTTAACGAGTTTTGATACAAGCAATGTTAAAACTATGAAATGGATGTTTAATTATTGCGAAGTGTTAAGCGAAATTAAAGGCATTGAAAATTTTAATGTAAACAATGTTAGTGACATGATAGGTATGTTTAAAGGTTGTGCAAGTATTAAAAGTTTAGATATTAAAGAATTTGATGTATCTAAATTGGAAAAAGACTTTGTATTAGATATGTTTACAAATTGTAGACAATTGCAAATTGTGTATATTAATAATACATTTAAAAAGGTGTCAAAAACTTTAAAGGCTCAATCACCAAAAACCAAATTTATTAATAATTTTTCTGTAGATGAAAACTGGGATGAAGAAGAATTTGTAAAAGATGTAAAATTGGTTGTTGCAAACAAGAATGAAGCAAAAAAGATTTTTGATGAGAATGGTTATGTTATGATAGAAACAAATCTAAATGAAGGTTCAAGTGGTAAAGAGATTTATTTAGGATATTCTATGACGACTAAAAAAGATGAAGCAATAAGAGGCTTGGGTGAGAGATGGTTTAGTCAAGATGGAAAAAGTCCTGAAAGTTACATAGGTGAATACTATAAATACAATTATAGTAGAGTTACAGATTTTGATGGTAACATTTTGAATACAAATCATGGTGGAAATTCTTATGAAAAATATGTTTACCTATATATGACAAAAGATAAAAATGCAGGGGAGCCAATTTTAGAAATTGAAGTATTGGCTACTAAAATAACTACAAAAGATAAATTAACGGAAGATAATAAATGGAAAGTAGTTGAAAATTCTAATAATGGGCTTTTAGCGAATTTTAATAGAGGGTTAGATGCAAATAAAGCAATTTATATAAGATATCGTGATGACTCGGATGAAATTATAATGCCAAAGACAGTATATATTAAAGATGTAAAGCTTATTGAAAAGAAAAGTAAATATGTGGCAGAGCTAATATTTGATGCAAATGGCTATATAATGATACCAACAAATTTAAATATGTATAGACAAGTGTATTTAGGATATTCTATTACGACTAAAAAAGATGAAGCAATAACAGGCTTGGGTGAGAGATGGTTTAATGGAATAAATAGAAATCCTACAAGTTATGTAGGGGATTATCATAAGTATAATTATTTTTGTGTTACAGATTTTGATAATAAACAATTTATGGTTAATACTAATAGTACTGACAAATCACCAAAATATGTTTATTTATATGCTACGAAAGATAAAAATGCAGGCGAACCTATGAAAGAGATTGAGATTTTAAATATGAAAAAAGCTACAAGAGATAGTTTAATTGAAAATAATAAATGGAAAGTAGTTGAAAATTCTAATAATGGAGAGTTGGCTGATTTTAGTAGAGAGGGGATAACAAAAGAAAAAGCTATCTATATTAGATATAGATAATTTTTGGGTGTAGTTTCTACTTATTGAGAGAGTAAAAATAGTTAGGTAATCATGTGCCATTTGAGATAAATCTTAGTGTAAAACACAAGTTTCAGCTCAAATAATAATAAAAGAATAAAAAAGAAGTTAAATAGGAAAGAAAATCTCTTTCCTATTTTATTATTTTAGATAATTTTGTTAAAATAAGAAAATAAATCTTATGTGTTATATTTAATTTAAAGTTTTTATATTTAGTTAGTAGTCAAATTTTTGTTGAAAATACTAAATATGTAGAGTATAATTAATTATTATGAATAATAATATTAAATTAGAATGTGTCTTAATAGATAATGTTGATACAAATTGTTATTTTTTGAGTGATGGAAATAATGCAATTTTAATTGATGCAGGTGGTGATGGGACTGAATTATTGGAGTATGTAGAAAAGAATAATTTGAATTTAAATGCTGTACTACTTACACACGGACATTTTGATCATATTATGGGTTTAACTGCTATTAATCATAAATTCCCAGATGTTAGAATATATGCTCACATTAATGAAAAAGAAGTTATAGAGAATATAAAGTATAATTTTTCAAATAAAGAATTAGATGATAGTATTTTACACAAAATACTTTATAAAAACGATAAAGATATAATAAATGAATTAGGTTTACAAATTAAAGTATTACATACACCAGGTCATACCATAGGTAGCTGTTGTTATTTGATAGAAAGCATGAAAGTATTGTTTTCAGGGGATACAATGTTTAAAAAAACTTTTGGAAGGACAGATTTTCCTACAGGTAATTTAAATCAAATAATAAAAAGTATTGCAATTGATTTAATGGAATTAGATGATGATATAGATGTTTTCACAGGACATATGGAAAAAACAAATATTGCTTTTGAGAGAAAAAACAATTCAGTAGTTTTGCATTATAATAGAGATAATAAAAAGAAGGAGATTTGATATGGAGGTTTTAAAAAATTTTATAATATTAATTGATGATTTATTGTGGTCACCTATAGAAATAACAAAAGGGATACCTATTCTTGGATGGCTTAGTCCACTTGCTATTTTGCTTGTTGGAACAGGAATTTGGTTTACAATAAAATTAGGTTTTATACAGATTAGAGGGTTTAAAAAGGGATTTAAATCTGTATTTGTTTCGATTTTTAATAAATCTCATAAAGCAGGAAAAGATGGGATGTCTTCTTTTCAAGCACTTGCCACAGCTCTTGCCGCACAAGTTGGAACTGGTAATATTGTGGGAGCATCTACTGCAATTGCAGCGGGAGGACCTGGTGCGATATTTTGGATGTGGCTTGCTGCATTTTTTGGTATGGCTACAATTTTTGCAGAAGCAACTCTCGCACAAAAATATAAAACTACTGATAAAGATGGACATATTATAGGTGGACCTGTTTATTATATACATGAAGCTTTTAAAGGGAAATTTGGTAATTTTTTGGCTATTACTTTTTCTATATTAATAATTTTATCACTTGGATTTATGGGAAATGCAGTGCAGTCAAATGGTATTGCATCTGCATGGGATATTGTATTTAGTTCATATATGAATATTCCTAAAATGGAGATATTAGGTGCTAAGTTTAGCATAATTCTTGTTATTGTAGGCTTACTACTTGCATTAATTGCATTTTTAATTTTTGAAGGAGGTATAAAGGCAATTGCTTCATTTACTGAAAAAGTGGTTCCAATAATGGCTATAATTTTTATTATAGGTTCATTGTTTGTTATATTAAAAAATTTTGTAGCTATACCATCTCTATTTTATAGGATAGTAGTAGGTGCTTTTAATCCAAAAGCAGTATTTGGTGGTGCAGTTGGAGTTATGATAAAAGATGCAGTCTCAAATGGTGTAGCGAGAGGGCTTTTTTCAAATGAAGCAGGTATGGGTTCTACTCCACATGCACATGCAGTTGCAAAAGTTGATAAGCCAGTAGACCAAGGTTATGTAGCAATGATTGGTGTGTTTGTAGATACATTTATAATTTTAAATTTAACTGCCTTTGTAGTAATAGAGAGTGGACTATATGACCCAACAGTTGCAAATGCAGAACTCACAGGTGCTGCACTTGCACAAGCTAGTTTTAGAACTGGGATGGGACAGTTTGGAAATTTATTTATTGCAATTTGTTTAACTTTTTTTGCATTTTCAACAATCATTAGTTGGTATTTTTTTGGAGAGGCAAATATAAAATATTTGTTTGGTAAAAAAGCAGTGAGAATTTATGCTATATTTGTATGTATATGTATATTTTTGGGCTCACTACAAGAAGTTAAATTAATATGGACTATGCAAGATGCATTTAATGGTTTAATGGTAATTCCTAACCTTATTGCAATAATTGCTCTAACTAATATTGTAAAGAGTGAATTAAAAAAGTAAATGTTTTAAATAACTCATTAAAACAAGTTTTGTTTTGAGGAAAATCAAATGACAAAAAGTATGACCGATGGAAATATATGGAAGCATATTATTAAATTTACTCTACCGATTTTTTTTGGTTCTTTACTTCAACAATTATATAATACAGTTGACACAATTGTTGTAGGTAATTTTTGTGGTGAAGAGTCACTCGCAGCAGTTGGGACTACAGCAAATTTTACTTTTATTTTTTTGGCAATCGCTATAGGATTTTCAGCAGGGACAGGAGTTTTAGTATCTCAAAGTTTTGGTGCAAAAAATGAAGAATATCTAAAAAACTCTGCAAAGGTTGGAATAATTTTTATATTGACACTTGGAATAGTAATGGGATTTATAGGTGTAATTATTGCAAGACCTGCATATAAATACTTAGTAAATGTCCCATCAGAATTTTTGGAATTAACGATTCAGTATTTTGTTATATATTCATTGGGATTAGTTTTTCAATATGGATATAATATTTTTTCAGCAATTTTAAGGTCAGTAGGTGATAGTGCTGCTACTTTATATTTTTTATTAATTGCATCTATATTAAATATATTTTTAGATATAGTTTTTGTTAAGTATTTTGGACTTGGGGTTGTTGGTGTTGCTATAGCAACAGATATATCTCAGGCAATATCTTTTATTTGTGCATATATCTATATGCGAAAAAAATATAAAATTTTTAAATTTAAATTTAATGAATATATTTTTGATAAAACTATTATAAAAAAAATAATAGAGATCGGACTTCCTATAGCACTACAATTAATAGTTGTATCAATGGGGCTGGTTTTTATACAGAGAGCAGTGAATGATTTTGGGAAGAGTATGACTGCCTCGTTTGCTGTAGGGCAGAGAGTTGAACTATTTTTAAATCTTCCTTGCAATGCATTTCAAACAACTATGGCTACATTTGTAGGACAAAATATAGGAGCAAAAAAAATGGATAGGGTTAAGATTGGTGTTAGAGATACAATGTTAATATCACTATTTTTAACAGGACTTATTGCAATATTTATTTTTAATTATTCAAATGATATCATTAGATTTTTTGGGATAAGTAATGAGGCAGCAGAGTTATGTAATCAGCATTTAAAAACCATCTCTATAATTAAAATAGTGCTATCAATGTATGTTCCAATTTTTGGAGTATTTCAAGGAGCAAATCACAGTAAAGTTCCAACCTTTATAGTTTTATGTGCATTATTTACAAGAGTTTTGGTGACTTATTTATTTAGATATACAGCATTTTTTGGGAAAAGTATTATTTGGTGGAACGGTCTTTTTGGATTTGGGATAGGATTTATTATTACTTGGAGTTATTATTTTAGTAATAAGTGGCAAGAGAAATCAAACATTTCATAATAGTTTATAGTGGCAAATTATTTTAGGGGGAAAAAGACTGTAAAACTAACATTGTATACAATTTGTGAGTCAATAAAATTATGAGGAGATTTTAATGGGAAATGTCATAGGAAATAAAATTAAATTTATTCTATCAGGAGAAAGTCATGGGGACTATATAGTTGCAACCCTTGATAATTTTCCTGCTGGAATAAAAATTGACTATGAGTATATAAATTTATTACTTAAAGAAAGAAGACCGATGGGAATTAGTGAAACCAAAAGAATAGAAGATGACAATATAAAAATTGTTAGTGGTGTATTTAATTCTATTACAACTGGTGCACCTATTACAATTTTGATAGAAAATAAAAATATTAAATCGATAGATTATGAAAATTTAAAAAAGATACCAAGACCTTCTCATGCTGATTATGTAGCAAAAATTAAATATAAAGATTGTAATGATTATAGAGGTGGTGGGCATTTTTCTGGGAGACTAACAGTAGGAATTGTTGTTATAGGTGCCATATGTGAACTTGCATTAAGACAATATAATATTAAAATTTCATCTCATATAAAATCAGTAGGAAATATTGTTGATAGAAGTTTTGATATAGTTAATTTTTCAAATTTAGATAGAGATATAAAAATTTTAGAAAAAAAACGATTTAAAGTTTTAGATGATATTGAAGATAATATAATCAATGAAATAGAAAAAATAGCAAAAGATGGTGACTCTATTGGTGGAATAATTGAGACAGTTGTTACTGGTATTAAAGTAGGCTTAGGCGAACCTATGTTTAATAGTGTTGAGAGTGAAATTGCAAAAGCAATGTTTTCTATACCAGCAATAAAAGGGATAGAGTTTGGGCTTGGGTTTAAGTTTTCAGAAAGCAGAGGCTCAGAAGTAAATGATATGTTTTATATTGATGATGACAAAATTTATACAAAAACTAATAATAATGCAGGGATTAATGGTGGAATAACCAATGGAATGCCAATTTGTTTTAGAGTAGTAGTAAAGCCTACACCATCAATTGAAAAAGAGATGCTTACATTAAATTTGGAAACAAAAAAAGAAGAAAAGTTAAAAATTGTTGGCCGTCATGACCCCTTTATAGCAAGGCGAGCAAATGTAGTTGTTAGGGCTTTTACTTCATTTGTAATATTTGATTTATTGAGTATGAATAGTTAATTTAAATATATAATAATTATTTATACTCAATTTTTTTTTGATTTTATAAAAATTTGTTTGATTTACTTTACATTTCATAGTATAATTTATTAAGAAAATATTAAGGAAATCTCTAAAAAGTCTACAATTTATTTAAGGTTTTCTATGGGACTTTTATTATTCAGTGATTTTAAAAATTTTATTTTAAGAAATCTATATTATTAGAGATTGAATTAAGTTTATATATAAAAAATATTAAGAAGGAGGTTTTAAAATGATAGTAGTAGGAAATGGTAATGTGATTACAAGAGATGAAAAAAACCCATTAATAAAAAATGGAGCAGTGGCTATTGATGGTAATAAGATTGTGGCAGTTGGGAATACCGAAGATATCAAAACTAAATATCAAAATGCTGAATATATTGATGCAAAAGCTGCAGTGGTTATGCCAGCATTTATTAATATGCACGAACATATTTATAGTGCACTTGCAAGGGGTTTAAATGTAAAAGGATATGTAGCAAAAGATTTTTTAACTATACTTGATGGCATGTGGTGGACACTTGATAGAAATCTTGACAATGAGTTCACAAATTTATCAGCTTTACAAACATATATTGAGTGTGTAAAAAATGGAGTAACAACAATTTTTGACCATCATGCAAGTTTTGGTGAGATAAATGGTTCACTTGATGCAATAGAAGAAGCAGCAATGAAAATTGGTGTTAGAAGTTGTCTGTGTTATGAGATATCAGATAGAGATGGAATGGATAAATCAAAACAATCAGTAATGGAAAATGCAAGATTTATAAAAAAGGTTAAGTCAAGTAATAATGATATGATAA
The DNA here is from genome assembly GCA_946403075.1 of uncultured Lachnospiraceae bacterium. Lineage (GTDB taxonomy): Bacteria > Bacillota > Clostridia > Lachnospirales > Lachnospiraceae > UBA3633. Next base: position 19,113 of record CAMIYN010000029.1, read on the forward strand.
AAGCAATGTGTGGAATGCATGCACAGTTTACTATAAGTGATGAAACATTTAGATTGGCAAGGGAAAATACCCCAAGCGATGTAGGTTTTCATATTCATGTAGCAGAGGGTATAGAAGATTTACATGATTGCCTTTTAAAACACGGAAAAAGAATAGTTGATAGACTTGATGATTTTGATATATTGGGTGAAAAAACAATGCTCGCTCATTGTATATATATAAATTCACATGAGATGGATAGAATAAAAGAGACAAATACTATGGTAGTTCATAATCCAGAAAGTAATATGGGAAATGCTTGTGGCTGTCCTCCTACTATGGAATTAGTTCATAGAGATATTTTGACAGGACTTGGGACAGATGGATATACTCATGATATGGTAGAATCATATAAAGTTGCAAATATTTTACATAAGCATCATTTATGCACAGGGACTGCTGCTTGGAGCGAAGTTCCTAAAATGCTTTTTGAGAATAATGCGATTATGGCGAATAGATATTTTGATATACCACTTGGGAAATTAAAAGAAGGATATGCAGCAGATGTAATAATAACAGATTATTATCCTCATACTCCTATGGATGAAAATAATGTCAACGGGAATATTTTATTTGGTATGAATGGTAGGTCGGTTGTTACGACTATCGGAAATGGAAAAGTATTGATGAAGGATAGAGTATTGACAATGATTGATGAGCAAAAGACTCTTTCTGATATAGCAGAGAAAACAAAAAAACTTTGGGACAAAATAAATGGTTAAATAAATTAGGAGGATATTATGAGTGATGTAATGAAAATTATGCCTTTTGAAAATTTAATGCAGTGGGTTCAAAAGGAAAAAGAGAATAGGGGTTCAATATTTGGAGTAAAAAAATTTTATAAAGCTTGTGAAAAAAAATATTTTAATATTTATAAAGAACATATTGAGACACCAATAGGGCCTGCTGCTGGTCCAAATAGTCAACTCACACAAAATATAGTAGCGAGTTTCGTTGCAGGTGCAAGATTTTTTGAATTAAAGACTGTTCAGGAATTAAATGGAGAAGCTCTCGCTAAATGTGTAAACAAACCTTGTATTAAAGCAGAAGATGAGTGTTATAACTGTGAATGGTCTACTGAATTATATATGGATGAAGCTATTCAAGAATATATAAAAGCTTGGGTCATTTTGCATTTTATAGCAAAAGAATATGGACTTGGGGCTACAGATGGTTTTGTGTTTAATATGTCTGTTGGATATAATCTTGATGATATAAAGAAAAAAGATACTGATACCTTTATTGAATGTATGAAAGATGCAAACAAACATCCAATATTTAAAAAGTGTAAAGACTATTTATATGAGCATATTGATGAATTTAAAAATTTTAAAAAAGAAGATATAGATAATATTAAAAGTGAGATTTGCACATCTGTCACAGAATCAACTCTACATGGTTGTCCTCCTGATGAAATTGAGAGAATAGCAAAATATCTAATGGAAGAAAAAGGATTAAATACTTTTATAAAATGTAATCCTACACTACTTGGTTATGAAACTGCGAGAGAGATACTTGATGAGATGGGATTTAATTATGTATCATTTACTGATTCTCATTTTAAAGGTGATTTGCAATATAATGATGCAATCACTATGCTTAAAAGGTTAAAAGAGTTAGCAAACAAATTAAATTTGACTTTTGGTGTAAAACTTACAAATACTTTCCCTGTGGATGTGACAAGAAATGAACTTCCATCAAATGAAATGTATATGTCAGGTAAGAGTTTATTTCCACTCTCTCTAACTGTAGCAAAGAGACTTGCAACAGATTTTAATGGTGATTTAAAAATTTCTTATAGTGGTGGTGCAGATAATTTTAATATCAAAGAATTAATAGATTGTGGAATATGGCCTGTCACAGTTGCAACAACAATTTTAAAACCAGGTGGATATGACAGATTTTCACAAATGGCAGAAAATATAATGAGTGATGTAAATTCAGTTGTTGATTTTAAAAATATAGATGTAAATAAATTAAATAATTTACTTGAAAAATCAAAAAAGGATAAGCATTTAATAAAGAAAAAAAGATTTGTTGTAAATAAAATTAATTCAAAATCACCATTAATTGATTGCTATGTAGCCCCTTGTTCTAATACTTGCCCTATAAATCAAGATATTTCTTTATATAATTTTTATGTGAATAAAAAAGAATATGATAAAGCATTTGAAGTTATCCTTAGGACTAACCCATTACCTTTTATGACAGGAAATATTTGTCCTCATCCTTGTGAAACTTCTTGTATGAGAAATCACTATGAAGAGACTGTTGATATAAGAGGAAATAAATTACTTGCTACAAGAAATGCTTATGATAATTTTATAAAATCAATTAAGCCAGTAGAAAAAATAAATAAAAATGTTGCAATAGTTGGCGCAGGTCCTGCAGGAATAGCTCTATCTACTTTTTTAGCGAGAGAAGGGGTTGATGTCACAGTTTATGATGAGAATAGTGTTGAGGGTGGAGTAGTAGCAAATATTATTCCAAGTTTTAGAATTAGTGCTGATGAGATAAAAAAAGATGTTGACATTGCAAAAACTTATGCCGTTAAATTTGTAATGAATACAAAAATAGATGACATAGAAAAATTAAAAAGTGAAAATGATGTAGTTGTTTTGGCAATAGGGGCACATAAGGAAGTTCCCCTTTCATTAGAAAAAGGTGATTCTATTAATGCACATAAGTTCCTTAGAGAATTTAAAGAGACAAATGGAAATGTAAATATAGGAGAAACTGTTGCTGTAATAGGTGCAGGAAATACAGCAATGGATTCTGCAAGAGCTGCTATTAAAAATAAAAATGTAAAAAAAGTTTATTTAGTATATAGAAGGACAATAGATGAAATGCCAGCAGACCTTGAAGAACTTGAAGAGGCAATAAGAGATGGTGTAGAGTTTATGCCATTACTTGCTCCTAAGTCTTTTGAAAATGGGGAACTAATTTGTAGTGTTGTAAAATTAGGAGATGTAGGAAGTGATGGTAGGAGAAGTGTTGTAGAAACAAATGAAATTAAAACTATAAAAGTTGATACAATTATTGCATCAATTGGAGAAAAAGTTGATGTAGAGTTTTATAAAAAATTTGGTATTAAAGTTACAGATAAAGGTTTGCCAGAATTATCAAAAACAAATGAGACAAGTATAAAAAATGTATATGCTATAGGTGATGGTGGAAAAGGTGCATCAATTATAGTAAAGGCAATAAGAGATGCAAAAATCGTAGCAACAGATATATTGAATAAAGAATTTAGTAAGAACGAAAAACCAAATCTAACAGATGCAGAAGTTTATAAAAATAGAGCAATTTTGAGAGACATTATAAAAGATTCAGATGCAAGTAGATGCTTAAATTGTAATTATATTTGTGAGACTTGTAATGAAGTATGCCCTAATAGAGCAAATGTAAATGTGATGCTTAGTGATGGTAGGCACGAAGTAGTTCACATAGATGCTATGTGCAATGAATGTGGTAATTGCGAAGTATTCTGTCCTTATGCATCAAAACCTTATAAAGAAAAATGGACTTTATTTACTGATAAGTCTGCAATGGATAATTCTACTAATAATGGTTTTTATTATAAAGATGATAAGACTGCAGTTGTTAGAATATTTGGGAATGTATTTGACTATACACTTGGGACAAAAAATGAAAAAATTGGAGATTTGGCAGAAGTTATTGATAAAATAAAAAATGAATATTCATATTTTATATTTTAAAAACAGGGTGGTATTAATATGATTAAATTTTTTGTAAATGGAAAAGAAGTAGAGTTTGATGAAGAAAAAAAGGTAATAGATGTATTAAGAAATGATTTAAAACTGAAATCAGTAAAAGATGGATGTAGTGAGGGAGCTTGTGGAACTTGCACAATTATAATAGATGGGAAAGCAACAAAATGCTGTGTGCAAAAAGTAAAAAATGTAGAAGGAAAACATATAATAACTGTTGAAGGTTTAACCGATAGAGAAAAAGAAGTGTATGTGTATGCTTTTGGAAAAGCAGGAGCAGTCCAATGTGGCTTTTGTATACCGGGAATGATTATGTCAGGGAAAGCACTTTTGGATGTAAATAATAATCCAACAAGAGCAGAAGTTGCATTTGCAATAAGAAATAATATTTGTAGATGCACAGGTTATAAAAAAATAATTGATGGTATACTTCTTGCTGCTGAAATATTTAGAAATAATATAAAAATTGAAAAAGAAAATAACAATATTAAAGTAGGAGACTCTGTAATAAGGTGTGATGTAGAGGGAAAGGTTCTTGGGATTGCTAAATACTCAGATGATATTGATGAAGTTGATTTACCAGGTATGCTTTATTGCTCTGCTGTTAGATCAAAATATCCAAGAGCAAAAGTTGTAAAAATTAATGTTGATGCTGCTAAAAAATGTAAAGGTGTAGTAGCAGTATTTACAGCAAAAGATGTAACGGGCAGTAATATTACAGGACATTTAAAACAAGATTGGTCTGTAATGATTGAAGAAGGACATATTACACATATGCTTGGAGATGCAATTGTTACAGTAGTAGGGGAGAGTTTAGAAGCAGTAGAAGAGGGTAAAAAGTTAGTAGAGATTGAATATGAAGAATTAGAAACAATTGATAGCCCTTATAGAGCAGTGGAAAAAGATTGTCCTATTATTCATAGTATAAATGATTCAAATGTTTTAGTTGAAAAAATAATTAATAGAGGAGATGTAGAAAAGGCTTTTAAGGAATCTGCTTTTTCTGTCACAAAAAAATTTCAAACTCCTATCACAGAGCATGCATTTTTAGAGCCAGAGTGTGCTGTTGCATTTCCTTTCGAAGATGGAGTATATATATATTCATCAGACCAAAGCACATATGATACAAGAAGAGAGTGTGCAAATGTATTGGGATTACCAGAAGAAAAAGTTATAGTTGAGAATTTGATGGTAGGTGGTGCTTTTGGTGGAAAGGAAGATATGTCAATACAACCACTTGCTGCACTTTCTGCTTATATTTTAAAAAAGCCAGTTAAGGCAAAATTAACAAGACAAGAGAGTATGATAGTTCATCCTAAAAGACATCCAATAGATATAGAAGTTTCTATGTGTTGTGATAAAGAGGGACACATAACTGGATATAAAGCAAATTTAATTGCAAACACAGGTGCTTATGCATCACTTGGTGGCCCTGTGCTTGAGAGAGCTTGCACTCATGCAGCAGGACCATATAAAATTCATAATGTATTTGTAAAGGGAATAGCCGTTTACACAAATAACCCTCCATCAGGAGCATTTAGAGGTTTTGGAGTTACACAGAGTTGTTTTGCAACTGAAATGGTTATGAATTTGCTTGCTGAAAAAGTTGGGATAGACCCATGGCAGATTAGATATATAAATGCAGTTAGACCAGGTGATGAAATGAGTAATGGACAAATTGCTGATGAATCAACTGGTTTAGTTGAAACATTAGAATCAGTAAAAGATTATTTTTATAATAATAAATATGTAGGCATAGCTTGTGCTATGAAAAATGCAGGTGTTGGTGTGGGGTTACCTGATTATGGTAGATGTAGATTGTTAGTAAAAAATGGTATTGTTGAAATTCATTGTGGTGCCTCAGAAAATGGACAAGGTGTAGGTTCAGTTCTCGAACAAACTGTTTGTGGTGAACTTGGACTAAAACATTCGCAAGTAAAATGGATGAATTCTGCTACAAATAGAGCACCTGATAGTGGTTGTTCTTCTGGGAGTAGACATACATTAATATCAGGGGAGGCAGCACTTAGAGCGGCAAAAGAATTACATAAAGATTTTGATGGAGATTTATCAAAGCTTGAGGGAAAAGAATATATAGCAGATTATTTTGAGCCAACAGATAAATTTGGCTCAGATAAAAAAAATCCTAAATCACATATTGCATATGGATATGCTACTCAACTTTGTATTTTAAATGAAGATGGAATAATTGATAAAATGGTTGCATCTCACGAAGTTGGCAAGGCAGTTAATCCAAATGCAGTAGAAGGACAAATTGAAGGTGGAGTGACAATGGGGCTTGGATATGCACTAACTGAAAATTATGCAATAGAAAAATCAGTTCCAAAAGTGAAGTATGGGACATATGGACTTTTTAAAGCTGATAAAGTGCCAGAAATTGTTCCTATTATCATAGATAAGAAAGGAATAAAATATTCAAATGGCTCAATTGGTTGTGGGGAAATAGTTTGCATACCTACGGCTCCTGCAGTAGCTGCTGCTTATTATTCACTTGATAAAAAATTTAGAACGAGTTTACCACTTGAAGGGACACAATATAGAAAAAAATAATTTAAAATTGATAAAAATACAAGTTTAGGCTTGTATTTTTATTTAATTTTTAATATATAATTTAAAAATTTAATAAAATACTTAAGTCAAAAAATATTGATAAAAAATTATATATTAAACATAATTATTAATAGTTTAAAAAAAGATTTTAATTATAAGTATTAAAAATAATAATATAATAATATATTAATATATGCATTAATCTTGATATAGTTATTTATAAACTAAAACTTAATAAGGTTTTAGTTTTTTGTTTTCAAAATTTTTTTATGGGTATGTGGTGGTATGTCAACAGATAGTTCACCCTACGGTTAATATTACAATTTTACAAAAGGGCTCGGGGTACTTCGCCCCTACGGCCCCTACAACTAACACTACTGTCTTGTATACGGGCTCGCGGTGCTTCGCCCCTACATTTTCTAGTTTTCTCCTACGAGATATACACTGATAACCCCCTACCAAAAGATAATATGTCCCCCTATGGGTAGTTTTCATATTATTTCCCAAGGGGGGGGTTCATAAATTTATGAAAATATTTAAATTATTTGTATGTTTGTTGTTGATACTATCAACATCATTAGTAAATTCACTTGCAGCAATATCAGTATCCGATGGCTCTGCCTTCGTTACAAAGATAACAAGATAGATTTTAATACAATATAAGAAAAAGCCTTGAATTAAAGGCTTTATTTTTTTTGCTTATTTTTGATATTTATTATTTTATAATGAATTCTTATAGTTAAGACCAAGTGTAATAATAAAAAAGTTCCCAATTTGAAACTTTGCAAATCAAATCGTATCTATAATCGTATCATAAGGCAAATCGTATCAATCGTATCATAAGGCAAATCGTATCAATCGTATCAAATCGTAACAAACTATACTATATTATGCAATATATACTATACCCCATAAAATTATAGTATTGTAAATTAAAATATTAGTACCTTTAAATAAACTATTAAATTACTTGATATATAAGAGCTTTATGGCATAATGCTATGCTATGGACAAAAGGCGATTAAAATTTAAAAATAGAGATATTTACACAATATATCTCTTAAAAATTATTAGGACACTCCAATGAGAGTGTTCTTTTTTTGTCCTAAAATATTATAAAAAATATTAGGAGGGCATTGTTATGTCAAAAGAAAAAGTAAAAGCACATGAAAAAGACTATGGAAATGCTATAGTTAATGATTTAAGAGATTTTCTATGGGAAAATCGTAGAGCAGATAGTACCATTGAAAATTATTGTAGAACAGCCACACAGTTTATTGAGTTTACTGGAATTGTTACAAAAGATGAGATGATGACTCTAACAAAACTTGTAGTTAGAAATTTTGTGGAGCATATGAAAAAGAACAAGTATGAAATTGATAAGATTTATGCAGTTGAAACTATAAATAATAAGATTGCTGGTATGAATCAACTGTTAGGATTTTATAAACTGGATAACTTGAAGGAAAAAGCATTATATTGTCATAGGA
>CAMIYN010000030.1 GCA_946403075.1 uncultured Lachnospiraceae bacterium
AAATTCCTTTTTCAAATATATCTGCCGCAAGTTCTGGTGGGGTACTTTCAAAAACCTTTTTTATCCCTTTTATTATTTCATTAATACTCTCTTCAAGAGCACCATATATTGCTTCATCATCAATTAATTTTTCACCAGGATATCCATTTTGTATACTTCTACCCTTTACAGCCATAGTTGTTCTTTCTTCATCTTCTTGGAGTGGAATTGCTCTACCAATTTTTATTTTTATATATTCAGCTGTCCTATCACCTACTAATAGGTGATGTGAATTTTTTAAATAATCAATAATTGCTTGGTCAAAATCATCACCAGCCACTTTTATACTGCTTGAACAAACTGCACCACCAAGCGATATTACTGCTACATCGCTAGTCCCACCCCCAATGTCAACTATCATGCTGCCTTCTGGTTTATCAATATCAATATCTGCACCGAGTGCAGCTGCTATCGTTTCATCAATTATTTGAACATTTCTTGCACCAGCATTATATGCAGCATCTTCTACAGCTTTTTTTTCTATTTCAGTACACATTGCAGGGACACAAATTACCACTCTTGGTTTTCTTAAACTCACTTTACCAACTGCTTCATCTATATAATGCTTTAACATTTTTTCTGTCAAAGTAATATTAGAAATTACACCATGCTTTAATGGCTTTATAGTTGTAATGTTATCAGGAGTTCTTCCTATCATCTTTCTTGCTTCTTCACCAAATGCTATTGGAGTTTTATCAAAAGCATCTATTGCTACAACTGATGGCTCTTTTTTTACAATACCTTTCCCTCTAACATAAACAAGAACTGATGAGGTTCCTAAATCTATTCCGATGTCTTCACTTGAAAATAACATTTAATTCTCCTTTTGTAAACTTGACTAAAAACTAACTCCATCATCACAACAATTATATAATTATTTTATTTTTTTTGCAAATAAGATCTAAAAACGATAAAGTGAAACTTTTGTGGGTAATAAATTTTAAGCAAGAAAGTTACATAGGAAGTCTCTAAAAAGTAGGCTTTTTAGAGATTTCCTTATATTCTTATTTTACTACATTAATTTTAAAAATTCACTTTCAGTCATTTTAAGTCTTTTTGCTGCATCATTTATAGAAATAATATTATCTTTAACCATACCAATCATTAAATCAATCTTTCCTTGTTGCATACCTTGTTGTATTCCTTCTGCTCTCAATGCTCTTTCGAACATCTCTGTCGCTGTCTTTTGGTCATATACACTTGTCATAATATTATATACCTCCTTCTTATATTCAGTTAAATATTCTCTTAATATATTTTTTTTAATACAATAATCTATTGTTTCATTTATACTTTTTTTTGTATAACCATACTTTTTAGTATTTGTATCAATTATCTTTGCAAACTTTATATATTCTTTCACAACTCTACTTGAATTATTTAATGTTATTATATTTACTTTTACATCAATAGAACAATTGTTATTAAAGAACTCTTTTTTTAAACTTATAAATTTTTCTTTAATAATTTTACTACCTGTATATAAAACATATAATTCTGGCTTTGGCAACACTACTTTTTTTGTTCCATATATATTTTGATTAGTCTCTAATACATATCTATTAAAACTCTCTCCTATATACTCTATCATCCTTGGTAAGATATTTAAAGTCCATATGCTTTGAGCTTCCACCAATACCAATAATTTATTTTTCACAAGTAACCCTAAATCATTTATTTGTATATTAGTAAATATACTTGATAATGTCCAAGTTTTTATATCTTTTTCATCTATATTCTCATCTTTTGGATACAGACTTAAATATAATTCTTTTTTATACTTAGATATACTAAACAAATGTGTAAATACTGATGATTTAATATTCCTTTTTACTAAATATTTATTGTATTTAATTTTGTTAACCATATATTGAGTATAACATAAGAAAATTTAATAAGCAACATTGTAGAGATTATCTTAAATTATTTTTTCTTTTTAATTTCTTTTCATTTTTAATTTTATATAAAAAACACACAAAATACAAATTACTGTAAGTATAGTTATAATATCTCCTAATAGAAAAAATGGAGGTTCATATTGAAAAAGTACTATTCTCCCTTTATTTTTTGTTAAATCAATTTGTATTAAATTATTTTCACTTCTTTTTGTTAATATTTTATTATTATTTTCATCCAAAACCTTATATACTGGGTAGTAAAAAAAAGGTAATTGTATATTTTTATTTTTAAAATCAACTACTTCATAATCTAAAATATATTTAGAGTTAGATACATTAGCATTTGTTTTTATATCATCTGATGATACTATTACATTGTGATTATATTCAAATTCTTCGTATCTTTTTGTTCCATTTAATTGATAATCTAAATTCCAACTAGGAAAAGTAATTTTATATAAATTATGATTAATCCAATAATTATTCATAAATTTGTATGTAGAAATCATTGTAAATAAGATAACTATTAGAAGGTAGATGTATTGTATTGTAGTGTATTGTATTGTATTGTATTGTTATTTATATAATTATATATAAAGTCAAAAATTATAAATAAAAAATATGGGAAAGAAAAAGAAAGAAGTGGCACTATAACAAGATTTAATCTAAATCTAAATTGTAAAACATTTATCATATTTTTTATTATACTGATATTAATTTTATCAAGTGGGATAAAATCAAAAGTAAGTAATAAAAATATCATAGCTATAACTATAAATAAAATAGAGACATTAAATTTACTATATTGATTTAATTTTTGTTTAAATTTCATAAATTTATTTTTATCAAAAAATTTTAAAAACATTAAAATAATAAAAAACAACATTATCACACAAGTTACTATAAAAATTGTTGTATCTTTATATATAAATTCATTAAGAATATTCGGATCTGAAATATATGGGTTCCATTCAGCAAATGCAGGATTATAAAAATCAACAAATAAAAATTCATATATTTGTGGAAATAATAGCCAAGCATTAAATGAGACAGTAATAATTCCTAATTTTAAAAATTTTTTAATTATTGAATATTTTTTTGTCAATATTAAATATGTAATTAAAAATATTAATATTAAAATAAAATATAAATATGTTGATATCATATGAGTTTGATAAAGTAATGTTGCTGTAATTACAAATAATATTTTACCTTTATTCTCAAAAAAAATATAATATAAAGATAAAATTAAAAGTGGTATTAGCATAAAAGAAATTGTCTCGCCTAATGCAAATCTTAGATATTGGTCATATAATCTATACCGACTACACACATAAAAAATAGTTCCAGAAATTGCTACATATTTATTTTTAAATATTTTATATTGAGCTATACACATAAATAATGCTGTTAAGATGTGAATTAATATTAACATTATATTTATAGCATTTGCATCCGATAATTAAATAATTTTAATATTACATATATATAACAAATTGGTAAATGATAAAAAATAGGTTGTTGCGAACCATATGCTGCAAAATAATTAATTCTATACGGAATTTGAGTTAAGTTTAAAAAGTTTTTCCCTATTACATTTTGATACATCCCATATAAAAAACCTAAGAATATACCAGTATCGTATCCATCAATAATCTTTTCATAAAATAATGGTTCAATTATAAAATACATTAAAATTGGCATAATAAAATAAGGGACAAATTTTTTAATAAATAATAATATTGTCGCTATAATGAGTAAAAAATATGAAAATAGAAGTATTACCTCACTCCTTGATAATAATCTTAATAAAAAAATTTAAAAAATGAATATTATTTGAGATTGCCTTAAAAATGTCTATATTAAAAATTCCCCAAAATCTATTCATATTACTTATATAAATCTGAATGAGAACCTGTTCTAAATAAAAATAATTCTAATCGATTAGATTCAATTCTATAAATAAGCAACCAATCTGGTTTAATATGACACTCCCTAAAACTTGAAAAAGCACCTTTTAACCCATGGTCTTTATACTTATTATCAAGTTTTTCCTTCATAGAAAGCTTCATTATGACTTTATTTAATTCTTTGATATCAAGTTTTCTTTTAATTGCTATTTTTAAATCTTTTTTAAACTGATTTGAAGCTACTATTTTAAGCATTTTTTATTTCAGATAACAATTCTTTAAAAGATTCATATCTCTTATATTTTTTTTTATTTTTCATATTCTTATATTCCAAAAGAGCATTTATGGTTTCATTACTATATACATTTTTTTCAATTCTAAATGGTATGGCTTCTTCTTTAACTGCTCTTTTTAAAAACATTGTTATTGCAGAAGACATAGTTACCCCAAGATTATCAAATAATTTTTCTGCTTCTTTTTTTAATGAAGAATCAATCCTTATATTAATATTTGTAGACATATATATCTTGTATAATATAATTATTAAATTTGTTTATTAAAAACCTACTTTTTACAAACATTTCTCATAAATATATAATACTAAGTAATTTAAAAATGCATTTTTTTAAATATTTATAAATAGAGATTGTAATAGTAATAATTTATTATACTTTCTCCTTTCAACTTTTTTATATTTACATTAAAATTTCTAAAAAATAAACAATTCATCTAAAATTTTATATAGTTGATATTTTATTTAGTAATTAAAAATATTTTTAAACTATTTTTTTTATAAATTACTTAAAATCATAATTAGTATTATAACTTATGAAATTTTAAATGTAAATACAAATATATATTTTGTTTTACATTGTTTGTTAACTAAATAAAGTAAACTTTTCAAGTGGCTATTTCTATATCATTTTTCTTAAACTATACTATTTACCAATTTTTTTAAAATATTCTCTAATTTTTTTCTCATACCCGATATCAGTAGGTTCATAAAGTTTTTCATTTTTTACTTCATCTGGTAAATATTGTTGTTTTACATAATGATTTTCAAAATTATGTGGATATTTATAACCTACCCCTCTACCCAATTCTTTTCCATTTTTATAAGAACCATCTCTTAAATGATTTGGTATATTTATATCTAAAATATTTTTGACTAATTCATTTGCCTTTTCTATTCCATTATTTGAAGCATTTGACTTTGGTGCTGATGCTAGGTATGTAGCAGCTTGTGCAAGTATAATTTGTCCTTCTGGCATACCAACTCTTTCTACTGCAATAGCACAAGATGCAGCAACACATATCCCAAGAGGGTCAGCATTTCCTACATCCTCTGCCGCAGATATTAGCATTCTCCTTGCTATGAATTTTATATCTTCACCTGCATTTAGCATTCTCGCAAGATAATATAGTGCTGCATCAGGATCTGTTCCCCTTATTGATTTTATAAATGCACTAATTGTATCATAGTGATTATCACCATCTCTATCATATTTAATTACTCTTTTTGGGATGCACTCCTTTGCTACATTTATATCTATTTCAATAATACCATTTTTATTTTTTTCAGTTGTCAAAACTGCAAGTTCTATTGCATTTAATGCTAATCTCGCATCTCCACCTGATACATCTGCCAAAAAATTTGCTGCATCACTCGTTATTACAGCATTATAATTTTTTAAACCATTTTCACAATCAAAGGCTCTTTTTATCAAAGTTAAAATATTTTCTTTACTTAATTTTTTCAATTCAAAAATAGTTGACCTTGATATTAATGCACTATTCACTTCAAAATATGGATTTTCAGTTGTAGCCCCTATTAAAATTATTGTGCCATCTTCTACAAATGGAAGTAAAAAATCTTGTTGGGCTTTATTAAATCTATGAATTTCATCAATAAATAAAATACTTTTTTTGTTTTCAATGGAAATATTTTTTTTTGCCCTATCAATTATTTCTTCCATATCTTTTTTCCCTGATGTAGTTGCATTAATTTGATAAAACTCTGCTTTTGTAGTATTTGCTATTACTTTTGCCATAGTAGTTTTCCCAACACCAGGTGGGCCATATAAAATTATAGAACTTAATTTATCTGCAATAATAGCTCTATACAGCAATTTATTTTTTCCTATTATCTCTTCTTGCCCAACCATCTCATCAATAGTTTTTGGTCTCATTCTTGCTGCAAGTGGAGCTTCATTTTCTTTCCATTTATTTTCTATATGTTCAAATATGTCCATATAATCCTCAAAATAATATAAATGAAAAATTTATTTACATAACTCTTCTACTATTTCATTAATAATTTTGCCATCTGCTTTTCCTTTAAACTCTGGCATTATTGTTTTCATTATCTGTCCTTTATTTTTTGTGTCTATTACACTTTTAAATTTTTCATTTATTATTTTTAATACTTCATCTTTTTCAAGTAATTTAGGTGCATAAGATTTTATATATTCTTCTCTCATTTTATATTCATTTAAAAGTTCAACTCTATCACTAGGACAAGAGTCAATTTGTTCTTTGCAAGATTTTAACTCTTTCATTATAACTCTATCTACCAAATCATCTTTTATATCATCTCTTGTCCCTTCATCAATAGCAACTTTTTTAATTGCATCAATTAGAGATGAAATTGCATCTTTTTTTGCTTTATTTTTTTCCTTCATTGCTAAAACCATATCATTTCTAAGTAAATCAATCTTCATAATAATATTCGCATAAAATAATTATGCTAAACCTCCCTGTTTATTTTTTTAAATTATATACTGTTAATGAATTATCATAAATTATATCACATATATCATCTACTGTTTTATTTTTAATTCTTGCTATCTCATCCAAAACAAATTTCAATTTTGATGAATCGTTTCTCTCACCCCTAAAAGGAGTTGGAGATAAATACGGACTATCAGTTTCTAAAACCAATTTATCAAGTGGAGTGTATTCTACTACTTCTTTTAATTTATTCGCATTTTTAAAAGTTAAAACTCCACCAATCCCCAAACAAAGTCCCAGATCTAAAAAAAATTTTGCATCTTCTTTACTATATGAATAACAATGCATAATTCCACTATTTCCATTTAAATTCTCTTTTAAAACTTCTTTTGTATCAAATGATGCATCCCTTGAATGGATAACGACAGGTAAATTATTCAATTTTGCTATTTCTAATTGTAATTTAAACCACAGTTTTTGATTTTTCACTAATAAATCTGTTTTTTCTTTTCCATAATAATCAAGTCCAATTTCACCTATCGCAATTAAATTTTTATCCGTATTTTTTTCTATCAAATTTTTTAAATTTGAAAACTCAATATTTAAATCAGGTTTTTCAAAATTATCAAAAAATTTTATTTCATCTGGATGACAGCCTGCTGAAAAATAAAATTTAATTTTACCATCATATATATTATTTAATTTATTTGCTAATTCTTTTTCAGAAATAGTATCATTAAAATTAGTTCCTATCAAAACTATACGATCAACATTATTTTTAATGCAATTATCAATTACTTGCATCAAATCATCATTAAATCTTTTATCATTAAAATGTGCATGTGTATCAAATACTTTCATATATTACCCATTAAGCATATAAGATACATATACTATACCAAATAAAATTAACATATGTGTTGGATAAAATAAATAAAATAAATTACCCATATCAATTACACCCTTTTTACCATTATAAAAATGTATGAAAATAGAACTCACAGCAGCAAAACCAAAATCATTTTGTATACTCATCAAAAAAGATATGACAGCAGAACCTATACTTCTTAAATTTTTATCAAGTCTCATAAAATAAAAATAAGCAATTAATATTATTCCCCTAAAACCATAATCTACTCTTGTAATACCTGCAACTATACAAGCTAAAATAAATATCATAAATTGAATTACTGGTATTTTAAATGTCCTAATACCTGTCAACATCAAAAGTGCTATAAAGTAAGTCCAAATAACATTTTGATGGCTGAGAGAAAAAAAAGTATTTTTTGTCATCAAATCAAATGGTATCTCTGAAATAATTGCCAAAGCCAATATTCTCAGACAATATTTAAATAAATTTTTTGTTCTCAAAAAACCTTCTACTATACAAAATGCATAAATTGGAAAAGAAATTCTACCTACTACTCTACAAAACCTATATAAATATCTCCACACCTTTGTGGCATCAAGCATTATTGCATAAGAATACAATTCTCTATTAAAACCATATAATTTACCATTAAGAATTAACATTAAACCTATATGGTCAATTAGCATAGTTATCATTGCTATTGTTTTTAATTGATTTAATGATAATTGATACCTGCTCTTTTTTTCATATAAATAATCTATTGCTTTCAAAACTTTACCTTAATTAATTTAACTCAAATGCTTCATAAATTTTATTTATATCTTTTCTCTCAAACAAATTTGTTTTATCAGTTTTAATATTTCTATTTTTAAAAATATCAAATCGTTTTAAATCATCTAATTTTAAATTTGTTGCATTAAATACTTCTAAAATCTTATTTGCCGTATCAGGCATAAAACTATATATTAATTTCCCACCTATACAAATTCCTGATGACAAATTAAACATTACTGTTTTTAACCTATCATCATTTTTTAAATCTTTTGACAACACCCAAGGTTCTGTTTCATCTATGTATTTATTTAATCTCCTAAAAATATTAAAAGCAGAATCAATAGCATCTGCTATATGTAAATTTTCTATACACTTAATTGTTTTTTCAACATTTGATAAAATAGATTTTTTTAAATCCTCATCAATCATATCAATTACATTTTTATTTTCCAACTTTCCACCATGATATTTTAAAATCATAGCTTGAGTTCTGCTTACAAGATTTCCAAGATTATTAGCAAGCTCTGTATTATATCTTTCACAGAGTAAATCTAAATTTACACTACCATCATTATCATATGGCATTTCAAATAATAAATAAAACCTAACTCCATCTACACCAAAAACTTTAACTAATTCATCTGGATATAAAACATTTCCAACTGATTTACTCATTTTATTTCCAGAATTTAACATCCAAGGATGACCAAAAATCTTTTTTGGCATTGGCAAATCAAGAGCCATCAAAAATATAGGCCAATAAATTGTATGAAACCTAACTATATCTTTTCCTATCACATGTAAATCTGCAGGCCAGTATTTTTTAAAATTATCACTTATACCATCAGGGTCATACCCTATACCTGTCAAATAATTCATAAGTGCATCAAGCCATACATAGATTACATGTTTTTCATCAAAAGGAACATTTATCCCCCAAGTAAAACTTGTCCTTGAAACACACAAATCTTTTAAACCAGGCATCAAAAAATTTCCAAGCATTTCATTTTTTCTTGAAATTGGTTCTATAAAATCATTTTCTTCATAATATTTAATGAGTTTATCTGCATATTTTGACATTTTAAAAAAATATGCTTCTTCTTTTGCTTTATATACTTCTCTACCACAATCAGGACATTTCCCATCAACTAACTGTCCATCAGTAAAAAAAGATTCACAAGGTGTGCAATACCAGCCCTCATATTCACCCTTATATATGTCACCTTTTTCATATAATTTTTTAAATATTTTTTTGCAAGAATTTACATGGTCTATATCCGTAGTCCTTATAAACCTATCATATTTTATATTTAATAAATCATATATGTCTTTGACTATTTTGGATGTATTGTCAACATATTCTTTTGGGGTTATGTTTTGGTCTTTTGCTTTTAATTCAATTTTTTGACCATGTTCATCTGTCCCAGTTAAAAAAAATACATCATAGCCTTGCTCTCTTTTAAATCTTGATAACACATCTGCAAGTACTGGATCATATACATTTCCTATATGTGGCTTCCCTGATGTATATACTATTGCTGTTGTTATATAATATTTATTTTTCATTCAAACCTACTTTTTAAAAATAATAGGAAAATTCTAACAATCCTAACAATTTATCTAAATTTTCCTATGCGACCACATTATTTAATAATTAAATTTTTTAAATTTTTATTATTATAAATTGCTATAAGCCAACCAAAATTAATTTATTAATTTTATGGATGTATCTGTCTATATTCAGCAAGTGATACTGCACCCAATTCACAATTTACTAATTGAAAATTTTCTTTGAAAGTTCTTGTTATTGCATCTAAAATATCATTTGATGTTATCCGTCCAGTGAAATCTTTAACATTTATATCTTCATAATCATCTTCATTTACCATATCTGACTGCAAATCATAACCTGTATCAATCACATATCTAACAAGCCCAGCATTACGAATTTTATCACCTTCCTTTGCTCCTGGTCCTGCATTTTGTTCATTACCAGAGTCCATAATCCTCAAATCACAAAAAATAGAATCTTCTGCTATAACACCAAAATATTTAAGCCCTGCATCAACTCCCTCAGGAGTCAATACATCAAGCTCATACATCTCTTTTTTAAACTTTTGAACACCATCTCTATTACTCCCAGTTGGAATATATATTGATACAAGATATGCAATTTCATCATCATTACTTCCCCTCTCGGGATGTACACCAAAAGAAATCGGTTCAGATGGAGTAGAACCCAAAACTCTGCCACCTCTTTTTTTCTTCTTGCAAGATGTCATAATTAATATAAATAGAATAAACAAAAATATTGTAAAAATTTTCTTTTTCATAATACTATATATCTCCTTAATATTAAGATTCATTTTAACAATTATTAAATTTTTTTTCAAGCATTTATATTTTGATTTTTATTAATTATTATTGTATATCAAATATAAAAGCCCCAATAATATGTGATTTTCAAAATTCTATTTTTTTAGACTAAATGTGAATATTCTATAAGCAACTTTAGATAAATTGTAGACTTTTTAGTGCTTTCCTTATATCAAAAATTTGAAGATTACTTAAAATAATGGTATAATATAACTATGAATAAATTAGGAATAGATATAGGCTCTACAACAGTAAAAGTTGCTGTTTTAGATGATAATAACAAAATAGTTTTTAGTGATTATAAAAGGCATATGGCAAATATCCAAAATTGCCTAACTCAAATTCTAACTCCATATTTAGAAAAATATGGAGATATTGATATTTACCCTTGCATAACAGGGTCTGGTGGTTTTTCTCTCGCAAATGAATTAAATGTTCCATTTTGTCAAGAAGTAATCGCCGTATCAAAATCTCTAAAAACTTTTAATAAGAAATGTGATGTAGCAATAGAACTCGGTGGTGAAGATGCAAAAATTATTTATTTTGACCACGGAATAGACCAAAGGATGAATGGGATTTGTGCAGGAGGAACAGGTTCTTTTATTGACCAAATGGCTTCACTATTAAAAACTGATGCAAGTGGATTAAATGAATATGCAAAAAACTATAAAGCAATCTATCCTATCGCTGCAAGATGTGGAGTGTTTGCAAAATCTGATATTCAACCACTTATAAACGAAGGAGCTACAAAAGAAGATTTATCAATTTCAATATTTCAAGCAGTAGTAAACCAAACAATATCAGGTCTTGCCTGTGGAAAACCCATTAGAGGTAATGTGGCATTTTTAGGAGGACCTCTACACTTCCTTACTGAATTAAAAAAATGTTTTATAAAAACACTTAATTTGAGTGATGAAAATGTTATTTCACCAGATAATTCACATTTATATGCTGCCATCGGTTCTGCATTAACTCTTAACAGTGAAAACCAAATTACAAAATATAAATTAAAAAATTTGATAGACAAATTAAAAATAGGTATAAAGCTACAAACAGAAATAAAGAGACTTGAACCTCTATTTAAAGAAGAAACAGAGTATGAAGATTTTAGAACAAGACATTCATATGCAACAGTTGAAAAAGAAGATATAAAAAATTATGAGGGTGAAGTCTTTTTGGGGATTGATGCAGGTTCTACTACTACGAAACTTGCTTTGATATCAAAAGATGGCAAACTCTTATATAGTTTCTATGAAAATAATAATGGCTCCACAATTGACACTGCAAAAAGAGCTATACAAAATATTAAAAATGTTTTGCCAAAAAATGCACATATTGCTTGTAGTTGTTCTACTGGATATGGGGAACAATTGTTAAAATCTGCATTTTTACTTGACTATGGAGAAGTTGAGACAATAGCTCACTACTACGGTGCTACATTTTTTAATCCAAATGTTGACTGCATATTAGATATTGGTGGTCAAGATATGAAATACATAAAAATAAAAGATGGCTATGTAGACAATGTCTTATTAAATGAAGCTTGCTCTTCTGGTTGTGGTTCGTTCATAGAGACATTTGCAAAATCACTAAACTATGATGTGAAAGATTTTGCAAAAATTGCACTATTCGCAAAAAATCCTATTGATTTGGGCACAAGATGCACTGTATTTATGAATTCAAATGTGAAACAAGCTCAAAAAGAAGGGGCTGATGTTTCAGATATTAGTAGTGGCTTATCTTATAGTGTTATAAAAAATGCACTTTATAAAGTAATAAAAGTGAATGAACCATCTCTCATAGGAAATAATATTGTAGTCCAAGGTGGGACTTTCTACAACGACTCTGTTCTCAGAGCTCTTGAATTGATACTTGGAAAAGATGTAATAAGACCAGATATTGCAGGCATAATGGGTGCCTTTGGTGCTGCTCTCATAGCAAAAGAAAGATATATAAGTAGCATAGCAGAAGACAAAAATTATAAAACAACAATGCTTCCACTTGATGATATTATAAATCTACAATACAAAACAAATATCACAAGATGTAATGGCTGCACTAATCATTGTGTTTTAACTATAAATAAGTTTGATAACAATAGAACTTTTATAACTGGTAATAGGTGTGAAAAAGGATTAGGAGAAACTCAAAAAAAATCAGATGTTCCTAATTTATATAATTACAAAAATTTTAGAATGTTTAATTATGAGCCATTAAGTGAAAATGATGCAATAAGAGGTACTATCGGGATGCCAAAGGTTTTAAATATTTATGAAAATTATCCATTTTGGGCTACCTTTTTCAAAAAATTAAAATATAGATTAATACTATCTCCTACATCAACAAGAAAAATATATGAGATGGGAATTGAATCAATTCCATCTGAGTCAGAATGTTATCCTGCAAAGCTTGTGCACGGACATGTAGAGTGGTTAATTAATAAAGGAATTGATTTTATATTTATGCCTTGTATCCCCTATGAGAGATTTGAGACAAAAGATGCACAAAACCACTATAACTGCCCTATGGTTACTTCTTATGCAGAAAACATAAAAAATAATCTTGAAAATTTACATTCATATAATATTAAATTCTATAATCCATTTTTGCCTTTCACTGATAAAAAGAGTTTGACTAAATCTCTCATAAAAGCACTAAATAACAAAAATTATTTTAGTGATGATATAACTGAAAAAGAAATAATATCTGCATGTGATGAAGCTTGGGATGAATTACTAAATGCAAAACATGATATGGAATTAGAAGGTAAAAAAGCACTTGATTGGATAAAAGATAATAATTCTCATGGAATTATATTGGCAGGTAGACCATATCATGCAGATAATGAAATAAATCACGGAATACCAGATTTGATAGCAAGTTATGGTTATGCTGTTTTAACAGAGGACTCTGTTTCAAATCTTGCAGAAGTAGAAAGACCTATAATTGTGACAGACCAATGGATGTATCACTCAAGGCTTTATAGGTGTGCTTCACTTGTTAAAAATTGTGACTTTCTCGATTTGATACAATTAAATTCATTTGGCTGTGGTCTTGATGCTGTGACAACAGACCAAGTTAGTGACATATTATCTTCTTCTGCAAAAATATATACTCTATTAAAAATTGATGAAGTAAATAATATTGGTGCAGCAAGAATAAGAATTAGGTCTCTAATAAGTGCAATAAAGATAAGAAAAAATCAAAGTAGAACTTTGAACCCAGCATCATACAACAGAAAAATATTCACCGAAGATATGAGAAAAGACTATACAATAATCGCACCAAATATGAGCCCTATACACTTTGATATATTAGAGCCTGCACTTCAAAGTTGTGGTTATAAAATCAAAATATTAAAAAACTCAAATAAAACCGTCGTTGATGTGGGACTTAAATATGTAAATAATGATGCCTGTTATCCATCTCTAATTGTTGTGGGACAACTACTTGATGCTCTATTATCTGGTGAATATGATTTAAATAAAACTGCTATAATGATGACCCAAACTGGTGGGGGATGCAGAGCATCAAACTATGTAGGATTCATAAGAAGAGCTTTAAGAAAATTGCATATGGAGCAAATCCCTGTGATATCTCTAAATATGAATGGTATGGAAACAAACCCTGGATTTAAAATAACAAAAGAACTTGCAGAAAAAGCACTTTATGCTATTTTCTTTGGTGATATATTTATGAGAGTTGTGTATGCTACAAGACCTTATGAAAAAAATATAGGTGAAACAGACAAGCTCCACGAAGAATATAAAAATAAATGCATAGAATTTTTAACTCAAAAGAAAATTAGATTTAAAGAGTATAAAAAATTGTGTAATGAAATTATAGATAAATTTGATAACATTGAAAGAGTTGATATTAAAAAACCAAAAGTAGGAATTGTTGGAGAAATACTTGTAAAATATTCTAATATTGCAAATAATAATATTGTAAAATTATTAGAAAAAGAAGGTGCAGAGGCAGTTGTCCCAGATTTAATAGACTTTTTATTATATTGTTTTTATAATAATAATTTTAAAAAACAATATTTAGGTGGTTCTATAAAAACAGCTATTATATCTAATTTTTCTATAAAGTTAATAGAATTTTTACGAAAGCCAATCAGAAAAAAATTAAAAAAATCAAAACACTTTGTTGAGCCTGCATATATTACAGAATTAGCAAAGCAAGCAAAAAAATATGTGTCAATTGGTAATCAAACAGGTGAAGGTTGGTTCTTAACTGCTGAAATGCTTGAACTAATCGGTGAAGATGTCCCAAACATCATATGTACACAACCTTTTGGATGTCTACCTAATCACATAGTGGGAAAAGGAGTCATAAAAAGTTTGAGAGCAGATTATACAAATGCAAATATAGTAGCAATAGACTATGACCCAGGAGCAAGTGAGGTTAACCAATTAAATAGAATAAAACTAATGCTTCAAACTGCATTTTCAAATCTAAAAATTAATGAAAAGGAGAAATAAAATTTATATTTTTATAGATTGGCATAAATTTTATAAATTGATATATGGGGAAATTTAAACTAATAGATACATTTATTAAAGATTTAAAAGTCATAGAAGTTTTACCATTTAATGATAATAGAGGTTATTTTTACGAATCATATAATGAAAATGATTTTAAAAACATGGGGATAACAGACCACTTTGTCCAAGACAATCAATCAAGGTCTGTGAAAGGTGTATTAAGAGGGCTTCACTTTCAAATTAACCATCCACAAACAAAACTTGTAAGATGCATTGAAGGAGAAGTATTTGATGTTGCAGTAGATTTAAGAAAAGAATCTCCAACCTTTGGAAAATATTATGGACTTATATTATCCGAATCTAATAAAAAGATGTTCTATATACCAAAAAATTTTGCACATGGTTTTTTGGTTTTAAGTGAGTATGCAACATTTTCATATAAAGTAGATGATTTTTATCATCCTAATGATGAAGGAGGAATAATCTACAATGACAAAGACATTAACATAGATTGGAATATCAAACACGATTTAAATATAATTTTATCTGAAAAAGATAAAAAAAATCAAACTATGAAGGAATATATTAAAAATTTTTAATATTATGCAATCAAATATAAGAAAAGTGTCATATGCAATACCAAATAACTTTGTAGGCAAATATTTGAAAGATTTTTTGTCTTCAATTGGTTACTCAAATGATTTGATAAGGCATCTAAAGCAAACAGTCAATTTAGATGCCTTTCATTTATTGTCAAAAAACGAAAAAATAGAAATAGACATAGTTGAAACTGAAAAATCAGAAAATATAATTCCAAATTCTCTTCTCCCACTTGACATTTTATATGAAGATGAAGATTTATTAATTGTAAATAAACCTGCCAATATGCCAATACATCCATCGCAAGGAAATTATGAAAATACACTTGGAAATGCAGTAGTAAACTATATTAATAGTGAATATTTTGTATATAGACCAATCACAAGACTTGATAAGGACACATCAGGAGTTTGCATAATAGCAAAAAATCGTTTATCTGCATCTGTTATGTCATCTATGATGAAAAGTAATGTAATTAAAAGATCATATTTAGGTTTAGTAAGTGGAAATATATTTAAAATTATAACACCAAATAGAGATTTAGAAATTGATGGATTGTCTCAAATTGTAAATGTTGATGCAATAATTGACATTCCAATAAAAAGAGAAGATAGTAGCACTATAAAAAGAATAATTGCGACAGATGGAGAAAAAGCGATAACAAAACTATCTCCTTTAAAATACATAAAGGATAAAAACATTTCACTCTGCAAATTTAATTTATTAACTGGTAGAACTCACCAAATAAGAGTTCATATGGCACATATAGGATTCCCTATAATTGGTGACTTTCTATATAATCCAGATTATACATATATAAATAGACAAGCACTTCACTCAAATGAAGTAATCTTAATGCATCCCATAAAATATAATTTACTTAGGATTAAATCAAGAATTCCAAATGATATTTTAAATCTAATATAGGTAATCTTAACATTTTTAATCAATCACTATATCATCATGACTTGTGTTTTTATTAACTTTTGTATCTTCCACTATATCAACATTATTATGTATGTGTTTTAAATTTTTCTTCATCAAGTTTGACACAATTTTTTTATTTGTATCAGCAATACTTAATTTACCACTATTTTTTTTATAAAAAACACTTCTTATAATAGATATTAATATTAAAACTATCAATAAAACTATCAAAGAGAAACAAATAGCAGGTATATGTGTAAATAAATATACTAAAACATTTTTTACATAATTAACTGTGTCATTAAAATTATTGTGAAATGCCTGTAAAATCTTATCCCAACTTGGCACATATTGCTCTGTTTCAGTCAAAACTTTAACTTCCAAAATATTTAAATATATAGTTGAATAATTTATCTGTGAATCATAATTTTTTATTCTATTTTCAAGTCTCTGTATTTCATAACTCACATTTGAAATTCTATCTTCTATTTGAATTAAATCTTCAACTTTTGTTGTTTTTTTCATAAATTCTTGTAACTTATTTAATTCTGCATTCAAAGTTGTCATTCTAAGCAAAGTATCATTATAATTATCAGTGACATCTTGCTTACTCTCAGATTTAAAAGTTACATTTAATTTACTACTATTACTCTCTATATACTCAATAAATTTCTCTACATAGTCCAAAGGTACTCTAACTGTCATATCTACACTTCTTGCCGCATTTTTTATATTGCCATTATTAAATGATGAGTTGTCAACAACTGCAGATAACTCAGTAATTTTATTAATCATATTGTTATAGGCATCATCAAAATAAAGTGTCTGTAAGCTAAAATTGTAATTTTTTATAATTTTTCTCTCAGCACTAATCGGCTCAACTACTGCATCAAACTCAGGTGTAGTTGCTTTCATAGATTTCATATTCCCTTCTACTTCCCGCATATCCATAGAAGCATAAGTATTTATAGCATATTCGGTTTCTGCTTCTACTTTTTCATAACCAAAATCATAACTTTTAAATATATTATTTTGATTGACACCACAAGAAAATAATACTAAAATACTAATTAGTAAAAAAGTAATAGCCAATATTTTTTTTATAAAATTTAACATTTATTCTCCTTTTATATGAAAATTATTAAAAAAACAATTCCATATATTTATTCTATACTAAACATCTATTTTTTATTTGTTTTGTCATTTTATATAATATTATATAGTGATAAAAATTTTTTATTGAAACTTTTTTTCAAATTTAATGTAAAAGAAAATCTGCCATTTAATATCAGTGATAACGATTTATCAAAAATTTCTTATGAACTTATGAATTATCTAAGAGGACATAGTTTATATCTTGATACAAAAATATTTATAAATGACTCTTTAAAAGAATTATATAGCATAACTGCAAAAATCCATATGGCCGATGTCCGCAATATTTTCATAACAAATATTCACTTTGCTGTATATTCATTTATCATATCATCATTAATAATTATTATATATTCTTATAAAAATAGATTAAATGAAATTTTTTATGCATATATAAAAACTATTATAGGTATTCTCTTTATACTTTTATCAATAATCGCATTTGCTCTTATTGATTTTTCTTCATTTTTTATGTTATTTCATAAAATTATATTTACTAATGAATACTATTTATTTGACCCAAATATTGACTACATAATACTTATGCTTCCAGAAGAATTATTTGCAAATGTCGGTTTAAAAGTATCTATATTATTTATATTTATAATTTTACTATTTACTGCTTTTCTTTATTTTTCTTCAAAAATTCAATCTCACCTTGAAGCCAAATAACACCTTTAAATCTCCTGCCTGGTTTTGGTTCACCTATTAAATCTTTTTCATTTATCATCAAATTAAACACTATTCCAAAAGCACTCACTCTCATCTCTACTAATTTTTCATTTGTAAAATTATTAATTTTTTTTGATACTGACAATATTTCTGCAATAATCATATATTTATCGCATTCAACACCATATGGTATCATACTCGTATCTACAATTGAATATAAATCTTCTTTTTTATATCTCTCTGTTACCACTTCATACATACTCATATCATTATTTACTAAACTCATAAGTTCGCCATTATCTCTTTTACCATAATAATCATTTTGTAAATCCAAGGCTACTGCATCTTTTTTATCATTTACTAATTCATCATTTGCCTTTTTATCTTTTTTTAGAGGTAAAATAATTTTCCCTTCAATTGACAATGCAGATAAAAATATTTTATTGATTTTAATGTTTTGCAAATCGTAAGAGTTTAATATTTGGTTGTATTCATTGGTATTGGTTAGATAAAAAATCAAAGCTATGCCAAGTCTATAATCATCAATCACACCTGCAAAAGAATCCTTGTCACTATGCCTCTCAATAGTACACTCCTGTATCATGCTATAATCATGACCTTTTAGCATAGGATAATAAAAATCAATATTCGCAATTTTTTTGTTATCATCCTCACCAAGTATATGAATACTTGCATCATGGCACACAAAAATCCTATACTGTCCTATTCTCCTACCATCAGAACTTGTATATGTACTTATCAAATTTTCTTCATTTAAATTTTTTAAAAAAAATTCATCTATATCTTTCTTTGTATTGTATTTGCTAAAACCTATTGCTCTTAAATATTTATGCATATATTCCCCACTTATTCATTGTATTATACTACAAAAAATTATATAAAACCCCAATCTGCCATCTTTTCAAAACCTCCCAAACTATCTACATATTCTTTTGCAGTCTTTACTATATCACTATAATCTACAGTTATAACTTCTACATCATTATCTCTTTTTATATTCACTTCAATTTTTTTATCAGATATAGCACAAAAACTTGTGACTATTGCTTTATATTTTTCAGCTAAAACTTGACAATAAATATTTAATGATACATCAGCTTTGGATAAATCTTTTCCATGTATACCACCACCTGTCACAGCATCGCCCATATCACTACCAAGTTTTCTATTTGTTGCTCCTGTATCAACATCAAGTCCACCTATCCAGTTTCCAAGCGGGTTAACTATCAAATCATAATTCTTAAATCTTTCATTAAAAAAATCATCATTAACATTTGATTGGCATATTATTAACTTATTTTTATTTTCAACATAAATATATTTGCCATCAGTTTTATATCTCTCATAAATCTCTTTTGCAATTTTTGTTAATTCTTTTTGTTCATTTGTTTGTGCTACACCTTTAAAAATACCATTATCACCACAGCTTAAAACCTTTTGATTATTTGCAAGTATTTCATCTTGTTTATTTTGTATTAATTCAAGTTTAATATTTTTAGTATTGCTAATCCTATCTATAATTCTTTTTATATCATCATAATCAAATTCAATTGACGACTCAATTATAATAGTGCAAAGACCATGCCCTATTAAAACTTCACAAGCTATTTTTAAATTATTATCAATCTTATATCCAAGATCTACTATTGCCCCAGCAATTCTGTCTGCTATCTTATCTGGGTGCATCGGATTTACTTTTTCAAACATAATTCCTCCAAAACTGTAATAGTATAATTATACTTTTATTCTTAAAAAAAGTCAAATAATCAAACAAAGAGATAAAAACAAACTACATATTTTTTATATACTTTTTTAGAAAATTTTTATGAATTTAAAAGAGCAACTTTATACAAGTTGCTCCCTATACATCATTTTCTTTACCTATACTGATTAACCATAACTCCTTGACTATTAACATATCGTCCATCTGGTGTGTATTCATCACAATACATTTGACCCAATACTTTATCTTTTCCATTCGGTATAAAAGTTCCACTTAGTTTATCATATATATAGTCAGCATCTATAGTATCTGTAGCAAAATAATAGTATTTATTATCTATAACTTTCCAGCCGATAGATAAAAGACAAGTATCTGTATCTAAATAGTACCATCTTGTTTTATTATTTCTAACATAGTCATCATCCATTTTCACATTTGTAGATATTTTTTTATTAGGTGGTATTGATGCTATATCTGCATTTATATCACTTGGTGCTACTATTACTTTTGTTTTGTCAGTATTTATCACACTACTTGGAGTTGTAATATTATTATTTCTTGTGATTCTTTCTGTGTTAATTTCTTCAAGCCATCCTCTTTTAGGTTTTAAGTTTTCATCTATGTAATACCATAGATTAGTTCCAACTGTATACCACTTGTTAGGATAAATGGTATAATCCATATTTCGTAACTTTTGATAATTTATGATTTCTTCTATGATTTTATCATCTTGATTTTTAGCTTTTATTACTGGGTCATTTACATCACCTACTTTAGACCAAGTAGCATGTAGGTGTATATCTTTATCTATGGTTATATATTCTTGATCTTTATAAGTCTTACCAAAATCATCTTCCCAACATTTAAAATAATAACCATCTTTAGTATAAGTGCAAGGATTCAATTTTATAGTGGCACCTTTTTGACATTCTTGTTTAACCATAGTTCCAATGCCACCTTTTGATGAAAAAGTGATGTAGCATTTTTTAGTGGCTGCGAAAGATGAAAAAGAAATAATAAATATAAACAATAATAAACTTTTTAATAATTTCGTTTTCATATCTATTTCCCAAAATTATTCTCAACTTCTATTATAGTACCATCATCTAATACTTCTTCTACTTTTGTTATAGAATCAATCTTATTTTCAACATCAACATCAAAATAAATTTTATATTTCAACTTGGTATCATCTCGCATTATAATGGTTAGTCCTATACATTTATTATCAAAGTCAGTAAAATCATTTGATTCAATTTCATCTACTGCATACTGATCTAAACCATAAATCAATCCTTTGGCTACATCAAAATTTGATATAAAATTTGAAGTCCAATCATAATTCTTCCAAGTTTCAAATTCATCCATTTCAGCTTGAACCAGCATCTTTATACCTTCAATTTTAGTTTCCTCATCTGAAAATGTCTCATATTCCTTATCATCCACATCATGTCTATAATCATAAATAAGTTCTGTCTTTATTAATCGAATAGAATCTATACAATCATTCTTATCTAATTCAAAACTAAAAGTATGTTCTCTCGTCACTGCCCAATTTGATGTGTAAACTCTAAATTGTTTATTTACAAACTCTTCATCAGTATATTTAACAGAACCCACATGTTTAGGTTCAGTATTATATTCTTCAGGGTCTAAAGGTGTTACTAAACCCAAACAAAACTTACCTAAATTATATTTAACTTTAAAACTATCACTTAACTTAATATCTTTTAAATAATCTTTAATTCCTAACACTTGGTTTTCTTTACTTAGTTGATTAAATAAACCATTTAACAGATTTTGCAATGTATCTTTATCTGTTGTAAGCCATAATTCTGGATGTGTTGTTATATCAAATTTTTGGGTTGTAGATTCTGCTGTTTCTCTTTCAGTTGTTTCTTCTTTGAAGCCTGTTTCAGTTATATACTCTCTACTATTCTTTTTATCATTTCGTTTTTGAATATCTTTTTTTCCACAAGATGACACTAACAAAATTACTAAAATATATATGATTATAAATTTACTATTTTTTACCATATTTTTATCCCTCCGTATTAAAAATTGCTGTCATATTTCTCTTATTAGGATTAGGTCTAATGACATATATCTGTTTCATAATTATTTACCATAATTGTCCTCTAATTCTACTACTGAGCCATCTTCCAGTATCTCTTCAATTTTTGTTATAGAATCAAGAAAATTCCTATCATCGAGTTTTGTATGGAATAAATATTTTTTAATAATAGGATTATTCTCATCAACCACAAAAGTATTGGGAAGATATAATTCTACATTATATGCAAATATATTATTATCAAAATCTGAATAATTAGTATTAATTTCAGCATTGTAGAATTCTCTTGTTTGATGTTGTGGAATAATACCTATCTCGGGATTATAATTATTAATAAAATCATCAGTACATTTGCAAAAGTCTGTTGCCTCATATCTTTCATTGATAAATTTAACATTATTACCAATTATTAAATTTGGTATACCATTAGCAATGTCTTCCAAAGTTACATCATATTCAATTGCATCATAATCAATCTCATTTTCTCTAATATTTTCTGTTATTATCTCAGGTTCTAATATTTGTATATCATTTAGATAATTATTTTCATCTAAATAGTATTTTAATTTGAGTTTACTAAAATAAACATAATTGCTTCTATAACACCATACTTCATTATTCTCAAATTCTTCATCGGTTGCATCAAATTTTCCTACACGATCAATAACATCATCACCATCTTCAACTTCATATTCAATCGTAAATAATCCTAATCCATATTTACTTAAATCAAATTTAGTTCTAAAATATTCGCTCAATGGTAACTTTTCATAATTATTTTGACATGAATAATTATATTCATTACTATATTTATCAAACAAAGCCATTAAAATATATTTGTAAGTCTCTTTATTTGTCATAGTCCAATCTTCTGGATGTTTTTTTATGTCATATGGCTTAGTAACTATAGCTTTTGTTTCTTCTATACTTGTTTCAAAACTAAATCCACTTTCTGTTATATATTCTCTGCTACTCTTTTTTTCCTCTTTTTTCTTACAAGACAATAACGAAAATGCTATTATAATCGCTATTAACAACATATATTTTTTACTTTTCATAACCTTATCCCCTTACACTAAATCTTGATGTCATAGTCCTTTTATTAGGATTAGGACTAAGAACATACTTATATGGACGATTATCATTTGTGCTATATTTTATAATATTATCATCATTATCTTTCAAGAAATAAATTCTATTCTTAATTACAAAGCCCCAAGTATACTGATTTGTATAATCATTCTTTACATGTTTCTTTTCACAAGTTCCTTCCCAACCAAGATTGCCATTTCCATCATACAAAGTGCAATGTTTCATTCCCCAACCCCAAGCATGATTATTGTCAATATAAAACTCTGCATGTCCATCCCAATATTCTTTATTCTTTTTTGTATCAAATCTTTTTTCTCGAGTTATTAGAATATCTCCAAATTCAAGTTCTGAAACATCACTATTTTCATTGACTTGATACAAATACATAGAACCTTGTTCACTTAACCATGAAGCAATTCTATTTGTATGATCATTGAAAGTTCCAGTACCAATATTATTAATTTCAAAATTATTAGATGCATTAATAGCATACTCATTATCTTTCAAATCATCCCCTGCATAATAACCAATTACTGCCATTACAAGACCTGTACAATCATCACCTACCATTGTATGTGTATTATTCATTCTATCTGCATAGGCCTGACAATAATACAATCCTCTTCCCCAAAAATCTCTATATAATATTATATTTGATTCTGGAACATTTAACCACTCAACATTTCGTGCATATAAAAAATCATCCTCATTATTTCCAGCACCTACATAATTTTGTAAATTAAATCTATCATAATATTCCTCTGCTTCATCACTACCATATAATGTATAAGAGTTTTTATTTCTATCTTTCCAAATGTTGTCATGGGTATGTTGATAAGTCGCCACATGTGATACATACCATTCCATCATCTTCCTTACTGCTGTTTTATAGTCTTGGCTTGCTTCATAACCTCTAAATGTTGTATCACTATTTACTCTAAATGTTACATCATTTGGTGTTATTGCTTTACTTATGTTGTAATAAACTGATAGATTTCTTGCATTTTTAAAGGCTTGATTGTTTTCTTTTAAGTGTTTAGCAAGTTCCCTATAATTATTTCTTCTTGTTGTGTCATTAGTCCAATCATTTCGGTCTATGTGCTGAATGACACTATCAAGAGTATTATTTCTCATACCTTTAAATATCTCGTGCATTATATATTCATGTATATTTTTCTTGTCGTAGTTATCATAGTAGGATGACCTAAATGTATTTATCTTTCCATTAAATATTGTTTCCATATCGCTCTCAACTAATACCCTATCATCTTTGATAGGTTTGTTTCTATCTGTTATGTCTCGCCAGAACCTACCAAAAAATCCTACTTCTTTTTCAGATTTTACACATGTCATACCATACCTACTCCAACCTAATTTTTGTGGCATTATATATGAGTATATATCTGATTCATTTATTACATTCATTATACTACAATATTTACTTTCTACTGTGTTGATTGCTTGTCCTTCGTAATTATTTCCCAAAATTATTCTCAACTTCTATTATAGTGCCATCTCCTAATACTTCTTCAATCTTTGTTATATTATCAAGATAATTCCTATTATCTACTTCAAAATAAACTATAAAATTTCTATAACTATGTAGTTTAGCACTATCATTGTAAACATATTTTAAAGTTATACCAATAATTTTATTATCTAAATCTGTATAATCACTATTTTCATTACACTCTGATGCATAGTATACATCATTATGATACTCATACTCATTCATTATGTAAGTATCACATTTTTTAAATTTACTAAGAAAATTATCAGTATAACAAAAATAATAAACATTCCAAGATCGTTCTGGATCATCGAAACTATGTTCTTCAAATATTCTTGGTATAACACTTCTATATTCTTCTAAATCATTAAGTTGTTTAGGATAATTATCTTTTATTTCTTGATATCCATCGTGCTCTATTTTGCTATCTAATATTTTAATGTCACTCAACTCACTATTATCATTTAAAGTGAATTGAACTGTGAATTTTCTAATTAATTGTTTTTTCTCACTCGTTGTGCTCATATAAAATAAATGCTGTTTACACATTTGTTCATCTCCATCAAAAACATCTGGATATTCATCTTCATATCTATCAGGTATGGTATCCAATAAGGCTGTTGATGTTTGAAACTTTCTTCTAAATGCTTCATCTATTCTAAATCTATCATCCTCTAATCCATTTGTATGATTGGAACGATATATTTCATAAAATATTTTTGTGTATGTATCAGGATCATCATATGACCATAACTCTGGATGTTTTTTTATATCAAATACTTCTGTAGTTGTCTCTTTTTCATTTGTTTCTTTTATACTTATAGTTGTTTCTTGACTAAATCCACTCTCAGTTATATATTCTCTTCCTTTTACTTTATTATCATTTTTTTACATGATACAACTACAATGCTTATCCATAATAAGCATAAGTATATATAATATTTATTATTCATAATTTTAACCCTCACTTTCAAACAATGGTGTCATATTTCTTTTATTTGGGTTTGGACTTAATATTACTTTATAATCTCTATCATCATTTTTATCATATTGTGTTATATTACCATCTTCATCTTTAACATGTACTATTCTATCCAAAATATTAAAACTTATATTAGTATTATTCTTTGTAAACTTACCTTTCCAACCCAAATTACCATCATCATATAAAGAACAATGCTTAAATCCCCAACCCCAAGTATGTTCATTATCTATGAAAAATTCCAAATGTCCACTTGTGATTAAAGCATCTCCAAATTCCAAATCATTTACAGTTGTTGATTGTGTTACTTGATATGCATATATTTTGGCAGATTTTGCTAACCAATTGTGATATGTCGATGTGTCTTTTATATTTGGTGTTCCAATATCTTCCAAATCTTTAGGAATATCATTCAATAATTCTTCTCCAGCATAATACCCATAAATAGCCATTGCAAGACCAGAACAATCATCTCCAACAAACTGATGTATTCCATTCATTCTATCTGTATATGCTTGACAATAGTATAATCCTCTACCACCAAAATCTTTATATAGAATAATGTCTGAATCTGGTTCATTTAGCCACTCAACATCTCTTGCATATAAATAAGAACTTCTACCGCCTTGACCTACATAATTTTGCAAATCAAATTTATCATAATATTCTTCTGCTTCGTCGCTACCATATAATGTATAAGAGTTTTTATTTCTATCTTTCCAAATGTTGTCATGGGTATGCTGATAAGTTGCTACATGCGATACATACCACTCCATCATCTTTCTTACTGCTGTTTTATAATCTTGGCTTGCTTCATAACCTCTAAATGTAGTAT
>CAMIYN010000031.1 GCA_946403075.1 uncultured Lachnospiraceae bacterium
ATTTAAATTGTTTATATCTTTATTTTTAATATTATCTATATCATTAATAAATTCACTTGCAGCAATCTCTGTATCCGACGGCTCTGCCTTCGTTACAAAAGCAGAATTTGCGGCAGATCTCAATAATCTATCTAATAGGATGTCTTCCCTTGAAAACTCCTTGGATGCTAAAATTGATAGTTTAGTATCATCTTATCTCAGTAGAAATGGTATATGGAATGGGGAAAAACAAACTAAAAAAGTTGATGGTATAAGTTTAGGAGATGATATTAAATTCAGTGATAGTAATAATGATCAAGTGTGTGTTATAAAAAGAAATCAAAATATAATGGAGATATCTAAAAGTGGGCTAGTATGTTTAGATTTATCTTTGCCTGGAAGAATGTATACTAGTATTACTTTAAAAGCAACTGAAGGGACTTATTCTGTTGGGACAGGCGTATTAGTATTATATATTCTTGATGATGTATTGAGTATAGATGAAGCATCTTGGAGTTCGTCATCAAGTTTATTTTCAAAAAGTTTTATTGATTCCACTAAAACATCATATACATTATCAAGTCTTGATGAAAAATATACAAGAACTGATGGTGGTGGTTATATGGTAACATTAAATATTCCTGCTTTTAAAACTTCTCTCTATTTCTTTTCATCTAAAGGAGATTTTTTATATGCTAATATCATTTTTGTTGGCATCACACAGGGACAACCTTTAAGTGGTAAAACTATGACAATTAAAGGAAGTAAACAAATTGTTTTTGATGCAGCTGTCTATTAAAAAACTACATTCTTAGTTTTTATATTTCAATAACAATTAATGCAATCTCTAATAATAAACATTTTCAAAATGAAATTTTTAAACCCCCTTAATAACAAAGGCTTCACAGGAAGCTTTATATAAATAGTTAGACTTTTTAAAGGTTTCTTTAATAGACATTAATATAGAAAATGCCATATAGAGGATATAGTATCCTCTATTTTTAATATGTATTTTAGTAATTCATATAAATGTGGATTTTGTTGTCTTGATAATTGCAATAATTAGGACAATATGATACAATTTTTTTGTAATATAAAATTTATGGGAATTTTTATAATATAAATTTTTAAAATTATATTATTAAAAGTGCTAAATAATGGAAGTTCCATAGGAAAGATTTAGAAAAATTAAAGGCTTTTTAGCGGTTCCCTTATAATTATTAAAAATTGGAGATAAAAAATGTTTAATAAAATTATAACTTCATATAAAAATATAAATCATAAATTATTTATGGCTCTTTTATTAATGGGCTTGGTGCCAACGATTTATTCTACATTAAGAGTATTTTTGGTTGGGAATATTCCAGGGAGTTGGTCTTATTCTATAGCAGGGCAATTATCTTGGATTAATTTAATTTATGAAGTCATAAATGAAGCAATAATCCTACCACTTTTTTATTTTGCTGGCAAAGTGATAAATAATAAAAATGAACTAACAAATAGAGTAAAAACTGGATTAATCATTACTCTATCTATATATATAGTATTATTATTTTTCATCACAACTTTTACATATCAATTATTAGAAATAATGGCAACTGATGCATCAATAATTGACCCTTCTGCAACTTATATACGTATAGAAGGTGTTGCAAATGTATTTTGGATTTTAGGGCAATTTGTTTTGGTAATATTGATTGCACTTGGAAAAGAGAAATTGGTTTATATATTGACAGTAGTTAAATTATTTTTATGTGTAATTACTGATTTATGTTTAGTTTCTACACTTCCTTTTTCTATGAATTTGGGTGTAAATGGAATTGCTTTTTCAAATATTATAGTTAATGCAATTTTATTTTTTGTGACACTTATATTACTTACAAAAAATGATGTAAATATATTTAATAGAGACAAATTGGATTTTAAATGGATTAGAGAATTTATAAAAATAGGTGGAATATCTGGAGTAGAATCATTTGTTAGAAATTTATTTTATATGGTGATGATTTCAAGGATGGTTAATGTAGTTAACGAACAAGGAATATATTGGGTTTGTAATAGTTTTATTTGGGGATGGCTACTTCTTCCAATAACTCAATTGGGTGAATTAATAAAGCAAGAAACATCAACAAATGAAAAAGCTGTAAAGAATAACACATTGGGGTATTTTGTTATTACAATTATTTCTATTGTGTGTTGGTGTATATTAATTCCTATTTATAAACCTTTTATGCAATATGTTTTAAATTATGATGAAGTAAATAAACTATTCGAATTAGTAATGGTGTTATTTGGATTTTATATTTTATATGCAATTCAAAATGTATTTGATGCTACATTTTATGGTCTTGGAAAGACACACTATATGTTATTTGAGTCGGTAGTTACAAATATTATATATTATGGAACTGCATTTATAATGTATGTTAATGGGCTGTGGACTCCATCGCTTATAGGGATTGCATTATTATTTGGTATAGGTAATGCATTTGATACAGTAGTATCACTCATTGCATATTTATTTTTATTACATAATAATCATATAAATATTTTAGATGTTGAAAAAAATTAAAAATTGAATATTGAAAATTTTAAATCTTATAATTAAAAAATTAAAAATTTGAAATATTTAAGATTGTAAAAGAAAAAAGATGAGAGTATTATATAATTTATAATGAAAATTTTATAATATATAAAATAGATTATGTAAGCATAAAATTATAGGGATTTGTAATATCAAGCCCTATTTTTTATTGAAAAATTTGTGTATAAAATAATTAAAATGCATTATTTTAAAAGATATTTACTAATTAATGTTTTTTTTATTTTATCATAAAAATTATAGAGTAATGAAGTTTAATAGGAGATTTTAGATTAATTACTTGATTTTCAGGGTTTTTATTTTTGATATATAAAAAAAGTGCAAAAATTGTCAGTAGAAATATCTAAATTTTAATAATTTAAATAATTTATCGTAATTAGAATTATATAATCTTGAGTAATTTTTGCATTTTGTAAAAGAATAATTAATTATTACTAACTAAAATTTATTAATGTTTTAAAAAAATTTTTTAGTATTTTAATTGAATTTTAATAGATTTTTAAATATTAGAATAATTTAAATAATTCAAGTTAATCTTGACTAACTAAATATTTAGATAGTAAAATGTAATAAAAAATTAAATATTTATTTTTTAAATATTTTATTGCTATTCATTAATTTTTTTAATAAATAAAATTTTAGAAAGGAGAATTCAAATGGTTAAGTTGAGTATTAATGGTAGAACCGTTGAAGTGGAAAATGGTAGCACGATATTACAAGCCGCAAAGAAGCTTGGAATATCTATACCAACTTTTTGTCATGATGAGTATGACAGATTAGATAACAGTGATCCAGCTTGTAGTGTGTTTGGTGATTGTGGAATTTGTTCATGCGAAGTTAAAGGCAAAAATGATTTAGTAAAAGCTTGTAGTGAAAAAGCAGTTGATGGAATGGAAGTTTTTACTGAGTCAGAAAAAGTAGTAAAAGAGAGAAAGGAAATTTTAAAGAAAATGGTTTCAATCCATCCAATGGATTGTGTAAACTGTGTAAAGCTAAGTAATTGCAAATTGCAAAAGTATTGCGAGCTTTATGGAATCAAGGACAAAGAAAAAGAAACACCACATATCAAGAGAAATAAAGATATGTCAAATCGTTTCTATTATCAAGAGCTTGAAAAATGTATAAGATGTGGTAAGTGTGTAAAGACTTGTAAACAACTAGTAGGTGTAAATGCACTCACAATGGTAAAAGATGGAAACATTGGTTATGTATTACCAAATGTTTCTGATGCTGTGTATAGAGAAAAACTTGGTATCAAGGGTGATAAAGAAGTTACAGTCGAGATGAAATTAAAAGCATATAATGATGGTCTCGTAGGAATGGCAGATACTGGTTGTGTGTCTTGTGGAAACTGTGTATCTGTATGTCCTGTAGGTGCATTGATGCCAAAATCAGAAAATGAATTTCGTGATTGGGAAACTAAAAAAATTGTAACTACTTGTACTTATTGTGGTGTAGGTTGTCAAATAGAATATTCTGTAAAGGATGGAAAAATTGTAGATGCACAACCTGCAAATGGACCATCAAATCAAGGACTTCTCTGTGTAAAAGGAAAATTTGCATATGATTTTGTAAATCATAAAGATCGTTTAAAACATCCAATGATAAGAAGAGGTGGAAAACATTCTCCACTTGAACAAGCTAGTTGGGATGAGGCTCTTGATTTTGCAGCAAATAAGATAAAAGAAGTTAGAGATAAATTTGGTGGAAATGCTATAGCAGGATTTTCATCAGCAAGAACTATAAATGAAGATAATTATTTATTCCAAAAATTTTTGAGAGCAGCAGTAGGAACAAATAATGTTGATCACTGTGCCCGTCTCTGACATAGCTCTACAGTTGCCGGGTTAGCAACTACATTGGGAAGTGGAGCTATGACAAATAGAGTCGTAGATATAAAAGCAGCAGATGTTGTTTTTGTAACTGGTTCAAACACTACAGAAGCACACCCAGTTATGGGTATGTATGTAATGCAAGCAAAAAGAATGGGTAAAAAAATAATTGTAGCAGATCCTGTAAGAATTCCTCTTGCAGATGTTGCAGATGTTTATTTACAAATAAATCCAGGAACAAGTGTTGCATTAAGTAATGGAATGCTTAATGTAATATTTAGCGAGGGACTAGAAGATAAAGAATATATAGAAAAGCACACAGAGGGTGCAGCAGAATTAAAAGAATTTGTAAAACAATATACACCTGATAGAGTGGCAAAAATTTGTGGAGTAAAAGAAGAAGATATAATCAAAGCAGCAAGACTTTATGCAGGAACTCATAAATCATATATTGCTTATGCAATGGGTATCACTCAACACTTAAATGGAACTGACAATGTTATGAGTTTAAGTAATTTGGCTCTTGTAACTGGAAATTTAGGACATGATGGTTGTGGAGTAAATCCACTTCGTGGACAAAATAATGTGCAAGGTGCTTGTGATATGGGAGCACTTCCTACTGATTATCCAGCTTATCAAAAAGTATTTGTAAAAGAGAATCAAGAAAAATTTGAAAAAGCTTGGGGTGTGCCATTAAGTCCTGATAAAGGTTTGACTGTGACAGAAGTTATCCCTGCTATATTAGATGAGAGAGTTAAACTATTATATGTAATGGGTGAAAATCCAGTTGTATCAGATCCAGATACAGAGCATGTAATTCATGCACTTGAAAAAGCATTTGTTATAACTCAGGATTTATTCTTAAATGAAACTTCTGAATATGCAGATGTTGTATTCCCATCAACTGCTTTTGCAGAAAAGGATGGGACATTCTCTAATACAGAGAGAAGAGTTCAAAGAGTAAGGAGACTTGCAGCAGTAAAAGGTGAGTGTAAAGATGATTGGTGGATTATAATGCAAATTATGAATCGTATAGGTTATAAATGCCACTATGATTGTGCAGAAGATATATTCAATGAACTTAGAACTGTGACTCCAAGTTATGCAGGTATAACATATAAGAGAATAGAAAAAGAGGGATTACATTGGCCTTGCCCTAATGAAGAGCATCCAGGCACACCAGTTTTACATGCAAATGGACCTATTAGAAATGGTGGAAAGGGATTACTCAAAGTTATGGAGTGGCAACCATCTCCTGAGACACAAAATAAAGAATATCCAATAACACTTACAAGTTGTAGAATACTCTACCACTATCATACAAGAACTATGACTGATAGAACAAGAGCAGTTCACTTTACAGCACCAAGAAATTGGATTGAAATAAATAAAGAAAATGCACAAGAAATGAAAATCGAAAATGGCGACTGGGTTCAAGTAACTTCTCCAAGAGGAAGTGTTTTTGTAGAAGCAAAAATAGTTGATACAGTTCAACCAGGTGTAGCTTGGATGCCATTCCACTACGGTGGTGGTGCGAATGTTTTATCAGATGCTCATGCACTTGATCCAATATCAAAAATACCAGGTTATAAGCAAATAGGTGTAAGGATAGAAAAGGTAACTGGAAAGAAAGCTAAAGCACTTGCAAATAAAGCAGATAAAGATGAGATTTTATACTATGTAAATGAAAATCCTGATAGCATTAGATATAAAGAAAAATCAGTTGAAGATATGATAAAAGAAGAAGAAGCAAAAATGTTAAAAGGTGCTGAAAACTTAATCGATATGAGTGATAATGAAGGCATTGAATTTATAAAATCAGAAGACTACAAGATTAAAGAGCAAAGTTTGATAAGCTGGTGTAGAAATGACAATAGAAAGAAAGCAAGAAAAGGAAAAATTGGTTGGCAACCAAAATAAAATATTGTAAAGGAGAAAAATGATATGAATCAAGTATATGGTGGTTTACTAAATGAAGATATAAGAGTGACCATAGATGATAAATTAGTATTTTGTCCAAGTGACTATACTATATTAGAAGCTGCAAAGTTAGCAGGGATTGAAATCCCTACCCTTTGCTACTTAAAGGGATTAAATCCAACTGGTGCTTGTGGTATATGTGCAGTTGAGATTGTAGAAGAAGATGGAACTTCTATAATTAGGAGATCTTGTAGATGTCCTGTAAAAGATGGAATGGTAATATATACAAATTCACCTGCTGTAATAGAATATAGAAAGCAGAGAATGACAGAAATGTTATCTATCCATCCAAATGATTGCTTGACTTGTGATAAGACAGGGGGGAATTGTCATTTCCAAGAAGTGACACATCTATTTAGTATAAATCCAGAAGATAGAAAAGTTCCAAAGAGACCATTTGATGATACAGCAGTTGCTTTCACAAGAGATATGAGCAAGTGTATTGCTTGTGGAAGATGTATCACAGTATGTAATGATGTTCAAAAAATTAAAATTTATGAAATGTTCTGCGATGAAAAGACAGGTGATAGATATCAACAAGTAAAAAATGGCAGAATGCTTAAAGATACAGATTGTATAAATTGTGGACAGTGTGTAAAGGTATGTCCTGTTGCTGCTCTCACAGAGAGAGATAATGTAAAAGATGCAATTAAGGCAATAGATGATCCAAATGTCACAGTAGTGTGGTCTATGGCTCCTGCAGTTCAAAATACTTTGGGAGAAGAATTTGGGCTTCCAACAGGTAGTGATGTGACAAGAAAAATTGCTGCTGCTATGAAACAACTTGGAGGCTATGCATATACAACTGACTTTTCAGCAGATGTAACTATAATGGAAGAGGGAACAGAGTTTATAGGAAGAGTCACAAATGGTGGAGTTTTACCTATGATGACATCTTGCTGTCCTGGTTGGATTAGATTTATAGAATATAACTATCCAGATCAATTAAGCCATTTATCATCTTGCAAATCACCACAACAAATGTTTGGTGCATTAGTTAAAAATTATTTGCCAGACAAAATAAAAGTTCCTGTAAATAAAATTTGTCATATATCAATTATGCCATGTACTGCTAAAAAGTTTGAAGCAAGCAGAAAAGAAATGGAGAGTAATGGAAATAGAGATGTAGATATAGTTTTAACTACAAGAGAGGCTGCTAAACTTTTCAAATTGAAAGGTGTAGATTTGGCAAATATTGAAGAGAAAGATTTTGATACATTTATGGGAGAAGGAACAGGAGCTGCAAGAATATTTGGAACAACAGGTGGAGTTATGGAAGCAGCACTTAGAACTGTTGTATGGACTCTTACAAAAGGAAATATAGATACTATTGACTATGTAGCAGCAAGAGGATATAAGGGAGTTAAAGAAGCAACTTTAAATATAAATGGAATGGATGTAAAGGTAGCTATTGTTAATGGTATAGGAAATGTGAGACCAGTTATGGATGATATAAGGGCAGGAAAATCTCCATATCATTTTATAGAAGTAATGGCTTGTCCTGGAGGTTGTCTAAATGGTGGTGGTGCACCACTTACATCAGACCCATCAATGGTTGCAACTAGAATGGATGAAATGTATTTGAGTGATAAGAATAATAAGGTGAGAAGATCTCATGAGAATAAAGAAGTAGAATTACTCTACAAGGATTATTTGAAAGAGCCATGTGGTCATACATCTCATCACTTATTACATACAACTTATACTGATCGTAGTAAAGATGTAAAATAATATTAAATGGGAGGACCATATGTTTCAGATAACGAATAAATGTGTAAAGTGTGGAGCATGCGAGTCAGAATGCCCAAATGATGCAATAGTAGAAGAAAAGACACAATTTAATATAGACCAAAAAAAATGTGTAAAGTGTGGGAATTGTATAGCAGAGTGTCCAAATGTTGCTATTGTAGAAAAATAAAAGGTTGAAAAATATATATAATAGTGTATATTTAAAAATAATAAAAATCAAGGAGGATCCAAAATGAATGTAGTGTATGGTGGTCAATTAGATGAAGACATTAGAGTTATAATTGATGGCAAAACAGTATTCTGTCCGAGAAATAGCAGCATTTTAGAGGCTGCAAGAATTGCAGGAATTGAAATTCCAACTCTATGTTTTCTAAAAGGTTTAACTCCAACCGGTATGTGTGGAGTATGTGCAGTTGAGATTGAAAATGAAGATGGAACAAGAAGAATTAGAAGAGCTTGCAGATATCGTGCAAAAGATGGTATGGTAATTTTCACTAATTCAAAA
This sequence comes from uncultured Lachnospiraceae bacterium, assembly GCA_946403075.1. GTDB lineage: Bacteria > Bacillota > Clostridia > Lachnospirales > Lachnospiraceae > UBA3633. The sequence continues at coordinate 8,648 of CAMIYN010000031.1, forward strand.
GAAATTGATAAGTATCGTGAAACAAGAATTAAAGAACTTTTATCTATTCACCCACAAGATTGCTTAACTTGTCATAAATCAAATGGAAATTGTTCTTTCCAAAAAGTAGCTAATAGTTTTGCAGATAGATATAATTTGGTAGTAGATACAGTGAAAGTTCCAAAGAGAGGTTATGATGATTCAAGTCCAGCTTTTGTGAGAGAGATGGAAAAATGTATTGCTTGTGGTAGATGTGTAAATGTATGTAATGATGTTCAAAAAATTAAAATTTATGAAATGTTCAACGACCCAAAGACAGGGGATAGATACTGCAGAGTTAAAAAAGGATATGATTTGAAAGATACAAATTGTATCAATTGTGGACAATGTGTAAAAGTATGTCCTGTTGCAGCACTCACAGAGAGAAATAACATAGTAGAAGCACTTAATGCTATTGATGATCCAAATTTAACTATAGTATGGTCAATGGCTCCTGCTATTCAAAATACTTTGGGTGAAGAATTTGGACTCCCAACAGGTAGTGATGTAACAAGAAAAATTGCAGCTGCTATGAAAAAACTTGGAGATTATGCTTACACAACTGATTTTTCAGCTGATTTAACTATAATGGAAGAGGGAACAGAGTTTATAGATAGAGTATCAAATGGTGGAGTATTACCAATGCTTACATCTTGTTGTCCTGGTTGGATTAGATATATGGAATATAATTTCTCAGACCAACTCAGTCATTTATCATCTTGTAAGTCACCACAACAAATGTTTGGTGCTTTAGTAAAACATTATTTGCCAAAAAAAATAAATGTTGATGCTAAAAAAATATTCCACATATCAATTATGCCATGTACTGCTAAAAAGTTTGAAGCCAAGAGACCAGAGATGGGTGGAGATTATGGAAAAGATGTAGATGTAGTTTTAACTACAAGGGAAGCTGCAAAATTATTCAAAATGAGAGGAATAGATTTAGCTACCATAGAAGAGGCAGATTTTGATTCAATGATGGGTGTAGGAACAGGAGCTGGAAGAATATTTAGTACAACTGGTGGAGTTATGGAAGCAGCACTTAGAACTGTTGTATGGAAATTGACAAATGGGGAAATTGATACAATAGATTATGTAGCAGCAAGAGGATATAAGGGAGTTAAAGAAGCAACATTAAATATAAATGGTATGGATGTAAAAATAGCAGTAGTTAATGGTATAGGAAATGTAAAACCAGTTATGGATGATGTAAGGGCAGGAAAATCTCCATATCACTTTATAGAAGTAATGGCTTGTCCTGGAGGTTGTCTAAATGGTGGTGGTGCACCACTTACATCTGAACCTGCACTCATTGGTGTTAGAATGGATAAGACTTATGAGTCTGATAAGAACAACAAAATAAGAAGGTCTCATGAAAATCCAGAAATAATTGCTATATATGAGGATTATTTAAAAGAGCCATGCGGACATGAATCACATCACATATTACATACAACTTATACAGACCGCAGTAAGACTGTAAAACAATAGGAGGTGTATTATGTTTCAAATAACAAATAGATGTGTAAAGTGTGGAGCTTGCGAATCAGAGTGTCCTAATAATGCAATTTATGAGGGTGAAAAACAATTTAATATAGACTATAAAAAATGTTTAGTTTGTGGAAATTGTATTTCAGTATGTCCTAATAATGCAATAGATGAAAAATAATTTTTAAAATAAGAGAAAGGGTTAGTGGAGAGCACTAACTCTTTTTTTGTATTGTAGGGGTTGTAGGGACGAAGCATCGCGAGCCCTATAGAGCCGTAGGGGCGAACCTTTGGGAGCCCGCAACAAGAAAGTAGAGTTAACCATAGGGGCGAAATGGTGCGAGCCCTATAGAGCCGTAGGGGCGAACCTTTGGGAGCCCTATGTGAAATGGTTAAAAAATTATAATGTTGTAAATCAAAAAAAACCGTATACAATTTTTTATAGTTTTTTTACAAAAGATTGACTTTATCATTTGGAATAATACATTGATATAATTAATGATATTTTGTATAATGAATTAATAAAAAATAAATATTTTCATATTGGGAGTAATTAGTTGAAGTTTGAATGGGATAAAAATAAAAATGAAATTAATATAAAGAAACATGGTATAAGTTTTAAAGAAGCAGAAACTGTGTTTTATGATAAGCATTGGTTAAAAATAACTGATGAAAGTCATACAAGTAAAGATGCTACGGAGGATAGGTTTTATGCAATAGAAAAGAGTTTATATAAAAATTTACTTGTTGTTTGTTATTATGAAAGAGAAGGAAATGTTATAAGAATTTTTTCTGCACGAATAGCCAAACAAATTGAGAAGGAGGTTTATAATGCAAATATTTGATAAAATTATTGATCCACTTGAAAAAGAAATTGATTTTAGCCATATGAAAATAGAAAAAGCACCATATAAATTTTCTTTAAAAGAAAAAATAAATGTGTGGCTTGATACTTTATATGACGGCACTGAAATGTCAAAAGATAATTTTTATAACGAGGTAGAAATTTCGTTAAAAGAGTTTTGTAATAAGTAATGTGGAGCTTGCAAATCAGAGTGTCCTAATAATGCAATAGATGAAAAATAATTTTTAAAATAAGAGAAAGGGGTTAGTGGAGAGCACTAACTCTTTTTTTGTATTGTAGGGGCGAACCTTTGGGAGCCCTATAGAGCCGTAGGGGCGAAGCATCGCGAGCCCACAGCAAGATAGTAGAGTTAACCACAGGGGCGAAATGGTGCGAGCCCACAACAAGAAAGTAGAGTTAACTGTAGAGGCGAAATGGTGCGAGCCCAAATTTTTATAAAAAATTATAAAAAAAAACGGAATTTAAAATAAGAATTTACCGACTTTATCTACCCAAATTTTCATTGATAAAATATGTTATTTTGTGTATAATGTAGGTATAAGAAGAAAGTTTTGAGATTGTTTGGTTTGAAGAAAACAAGAAAGAGGTAGATACATATGGCAACTTCAAGTATAAGAAGAAATTTTGTTATAGAAGGCCAAGATGCTGAAGATTTTGCAAATTCTTTAGATGAGGCATTTAAAGAAAGAGAAAAAAGGGAGCCATACAAGTTTCGTGGAATAGAACTTGTTGGTAAAGCAGCAAAAAGAGCAATGAAGGAGTTCTTTTCTAAATGATAAGAATAGATGACTTTGACTGTTTTAGTATCGTTGAACTTTGTGAAGAATATAGCAAGGATGAAATTCAGGAATATATTAAAAGCTTTAAGTGTAGTTTAAATGAAGAAGTAGAAAAGTTTTTATTAAATAATTCAATAGAGTTTGCAAATAAACATCAAGCTATAACATATTTGATATTTGATTATCACAAAACAGTAACAGCATATTTTACATTATCAATTAAACCTATAAGCATTAATAGTGATAGATTAAGTTTAAATAGTCTAAAGAAAATTTTACGGCTTAGTGAATATAATGATGAAAATACAATAAGTACAGCAGCATATTTGATAGCACAAATAGGAAAAAATGATAAATCTCTCATAAATATAGATATAATTTTTGAGTTTATTGATTATATTGTAGGTAAGATTCAAAATTCTTGTGGTGGTGTAGTAGAATTTTTAGAATCAGAGAACAATGAGAAGTTAATTAATATGTATAAAAATAAAGGATTTAAAACTTTTAATATTAGAAAAAGTAAAAGTGGAGAAGATAGAAAACTTATACAAATGTATAGGTTGATATAAAGGAATATATATGACTCAATTTGAAGAAAAAGTTTATAAAGAAGTAAAAAAAATACCTAAAGGAAAAGTAAGTACTTATAAAATTATTGCTATTAAAATAGGGAATCCAAAAGCAAGTAGGGCAGTTGGAAATGCACTACATAAAAATCCAAATCATAAAATGATTCCATGTCATAGAGTTGTTAATAGGAAAGGTGAATGTTCTGGTAGTTATGCTTTTGGTGGGAAAGATGTTCAAGAAAAATTATTGAAAAAAGAGGGAATTAAATTTAAAAATAATAGAGTAATAGGCAAATATTTAAAATAATTTATTAAAAAGATTATTAAATCTATAATATTTAGATTTGATTTAGTAAGTATTTAGCACATTAATAAAATTTAAAAAAATGATAAATTCATCTTTTATAAAAAAAATTATATATGAGTTTCTACATATAGTAGAGAGAGAGAGAGAGAGAGAGTATCTCTCTTAAATGGAATTTTTTATTGCCGTGTTTTAGCTGCAGTAAATTTTTGTAATTTAGTTAATAATAAGTCAGTATGCCAAGTGGCATAGTGGCTTTTTTATTTATAAATTTATAGGAGGTCATTATGTTTAAAATTATATTAACATTATTTAAAATGCCTATATGGGAAGTTGTGCTTGTAGTAGTTATAGTGGGTATTTTGTTTAAAGTAGTAATTAATTTGTTATGGATGATAATTAAAAAAATTTTTAGATTTTAAAGGAGAAAAACGATATGGTAAAATTTGATGAAGTAAAAAAACAAGGGAAAACAATTTTGAAAAAATCAAAAGAGATTTCAAAAAATGTTATTAAAAAGAGTGGAACTGCTGTGAAAATTGCAAAAATTAATGCTGAAATTACTTTATTAAATAATAAAATAAAAAAGTCAAAAGTAAAATTAGGTGATATGATTTATGAATTGGATGTTAATACTAAAAATAAAAAAATAGATGATTTAAAATTATTAATAAAGAATGCATTAGAAGAAATAAAATATTTAGAAACAAAAAAATCAAAATAGAGGAGGATTAGATATGTTATTGATTATACCAGTTATACCTATTATCCCTGCAGCTCTTGCTTTATTAGGTACTGCAAAATTTGTCATAATAACTATTGGTGGATTAATCGTAGCCCCAGCAGTTTTAAAGGCATCAAAATCAGTAGTTGATTTAGTAAAAGATGGAAAGGTAGGACTTGAAGCAAAAAAAGTTATTAAAAAAATTAGTGATTATGATGAGCAAATTGCAGATATAGTTATAGAAAAGAAATTAAGATTTGATAATGCTATTTTCACTGATGAAATAGAAAAAATTAAAAAATATCTAGAAAAAGTTGAGATTAAGAAAAAAGAGATTGAGAGAATAAAGAGGGGGAAATGAGATTTTAAAAAATATCTTATAAAAATTATTAATAAAAAATAAAAGGAGGATTTTTATATGAATTACGATAATATTATTTTAATTGGAAATGCTGGTGTAGGAAAATCTACATTAATTAATGCATTTTTAGGCGACAATAGAGCAGAGACAAAGTTTGGAATAGAAGGAACTACAAAAAAATTGAGTATTTATGAAAGTGACAAAATACCTTTTAGGATGGTTGATACAGTTGGGTTTGAACCAAGCACCATAAATATACCATTTAAAAAAAATAAGGCTATAATAGCTGTTGAAAAATGGGTAAAAAAACAAAATGAAGCTGGTAGAAGAGATTCTCAAATTAATCTAATTTGGTTTTGTATTGATGGAACATCTGGAAGATTATTTAAAGAAACTCTGAATAATTTTGAAAAAGCAACAAGGGCATGGAAATCTGTTCCAGTTATTATAGTGATTACAAAATCATATTCTGAACCTGATAAAGAAAAAAATTTAGAAATGATTAATGAAGCATTAGATAAAAATAAAAAATTAAAAGAAAGAGTTAAAGCTATCATTCCTGTAATAGCAGATATATTTTATATAAATGATGATAGTTATGCACCAACTAGTGGCATAGATGAATTGCTAGACAAAACAAATAAATTAATGCCAGAAAGCAGAGAATTAGCAAAAAAAGATTTTGATGAATTTAAACTTGAAAGTAAGAAAAAACGGGCTAATTTAATAGTTGGTGCTGCTACAACAAGTGCAGCCATTGTTGCTGCTGTCCCAATTCCTATTCCTGATACTGGAATACTTACTGCTATTGAATCATTTGAAATATTAAATATTGCTAAAATATATGAGATAAAAGATAATGAAGATTCAAAAATTTTTATAAAACAGATTATAAGTGCAGGAGCTGTTGGTGCCATCGCTAAGGGGATATTATCTGCACTTAAGCCATTAATTGGGGTGGGAACAGTTTTAAATGTAATAGTTGCTACTACGATAGTTGGAGCATTAGGTGAAGTATCTATTACGGCATTTGAACAAATATATAAGGGAGAAAAAAGTATAGATGATATAGATTGGATTAAAAAATTGCTTGATAATGTTGATACAAATGTTATAATTGAGAAAATTAAAGGAATATCTAATAAATTGACAGAATCTAATCCAAAAGAAATAGCTAAAATAATATATAATGAAATTTTCCAAAATGCAAACCAATATAACAAAAAATAATTTATTAAAACTTGCAGAATACAGAAAAGAACTTTATAAAAATCCAAAATTAAAGTTTTTATTTTTTGAGTTAATTGATAAATGTAATCTAAATTGTATACACTGTGGCAGTAATTGTGATGCAACAAAAAATAATAGTTTGCCATTTGAAATTATCAAAAAAACTTTAGATGAAGTTCATAATAAATATGATACAAGTAAGATTATGATATGTTTAACTGGTGGCGAACCAATGCTTTATAAAGATATTTATGAGGTTATAAAATATAGCAAGAAGTTAGGATTTTTGGTAGGGATAACAACTAATGGCACTTTAATTGATAAAGAAGTTTCAAAAAAATTTGCAAAATCAAAACTTGATGCAATTTCTATTAGTTTAGATGGACTACCTAATACTCACGATAGCTTTAGGAGCCGCAAAGGTGCTTTTTATATGACTTTAAATGGCATTAAATTATTACAAGATTATGATATTGAACCAAATATTACTACTGTGATTAATAAAAAAAATATCAATGAATTAGATTCTTTATATGAATTGATGAAAGATATAGATATTTGTTCTTGGCGAATTGTAAATATAGAACCAATAGGAAGAGCAAAAAATAATACAGATTTATTATTTGATAAAAATGAATTATTTAAAATTTATGATTTTATAAAACGAAAAAGATTTGACAAGAATAATAATATTGATATTATGTATGGTTGTTCTCATTTTGTAACTTTTGAATATGAACATTTTATTAGAGATTTTTATTTTCAATGTTCTGCTGGAGTGCATGTGGCAAGTATTGCTGCAAATGGTGACATAGTAGCCTGTCTCGATATAGAGAGAAGAAAAGATTTAGTGCAAGGAAATATTTATAAAGAGAGTTTTGTTCATATATGGGAAAATAAATATAAAATATTTAGGAAAGATTGGTCTATTAACTCTACTAAATGTAGAGTTTGTGAATATAAAAATGTTTGTATGGGAGATTCTTTTCACACTTTTGACATTGATAATAATGAACCTATGTATTGTGTAAAAGCTTTGAAAGGATAATAATATGTTTGATGAAAATGTTTGTAAAAATTGTAATTGCATACTTGGAGAAGATGATAAATATTGCCAAGTTTGTGGAACAAAAAAAGGAGAGGGTGAGTTTATACCATCTAAAAATAACTCAATTATATTGTATGGGCCAATAACTACAAATTATTTTAAATGTAAAAAATGTAAATATAAATGGAGAGTAGAATTGGTATATGGTGGTGTTGATGTATCATATTGCCCACACTGTGGCACAAAAAAGATTAAAAAGTTTTATGAATATCCCGCTGAATATGGACCTGCTGTGGAAGATATAAATATAAAATATAAAATTAATGAGTGGATAGAAAAATTGAAAAGGAAAATTAAAAGATAATACAGACAACATAAAAACAAATAATTTTGCAGTAAAATGTTTGCAATACACAATATAAAATTTTAATAAAGAATTATTAATAAAGGTTATTTTTTAATATTTTACTTACAAAAGATTGACTTTACCTTTTTAGAATTTATGTTGTTTATGAAAAATTTTTTTGTTATAATTTAATTGTGAGGAGTTATGACTTATGAATACACGGTATTCAAAAAAGAATAGATTAGATGATTTTAAATATTTTTTAAAAAACTATGACAAGATTTATAAACGATATGGTCATACTTTTGTTGTAATTAAAAATAAAAGTGTGCTTGGGGCTTATAATGATATAGATGAAGCACTAAAAAATACAAATGAGCCAATTGGCTCATATATTTTACAAGAATGCAATGGAAAAGAAAGTGGATATACTTCATATATTTCTTCTTTTAACTTATTTAAGGTGTAGTGTATGGAAGTATTTACCAAAAAGTTCAAAGATGTAGAGAATAGAATTTTAATTGATACAACTATAAGTTTTTTAAAGAATAAAATGAAATCAAATACATTAGTTGACACTGGAGCTACTATTAGTTGCATATCAAAAGATGTAGTAAAAACTTTGAAACTTCAACCGATAGGTATTGATAGAGTTAGCCCACCATCAGGGATAGCAATCTTAAATAAATATTTAATTGATATTAGTTTTAAGAAGAATATGATATTCAAAAATATATTTGTACTAGAATCTGAGATAGGCAATCAAGGGATAGATTTATTGGTAGGTATGGATGTTCTCAATAAGAATGATATTATGATTTCAAACTATGATAATCATACACAGTTTTCGTTAAGGTATCCAACCTACGGTAATTTAGAGTTTTAAAAAAATATCATATAAATCCATTTACTGAAAATAAAAAATTATGGAGGACGACAAATATGAAATATTTTAAAATTGCATCTTATGCAGTATATAGCGAACTATATGAAAAGAAAATTATTCAAAAGCCATTAGATATAATAATATTATGTATAAAAGAATTATTAAAACAAAGTTCAATTCAAGTTGACTTTGATTCTGTAAAAGTACAGGAAGAATTAAAAGAAAAATATTCTTTTGATGATATTCCATTATTAGTTGTAGATAGAGCTTTGAGTATTTTAGAAATAGATGGCATAGTTGAAAAAAACAAAGAAACTAAATCGTATCGAGTAATAGAGTGGATTGATGATAAGGATAATATCAATGAGTTCTTTGATAATGAACAAAAAGATATGCAGAATTTATTAATTAAATTAAAGGAACATATTGATAATAAATTTAGCACCAGATATGATTACAGTGATATTGAAAAAGCACTATGTAATATTCTATTATCAGACAAAGTTGATGTTGCTGATAATTTAGAAAAAAGTTTACTCGCATTTTTGAATAAAAACAAAGATGATGTAATAGAGAAAATAGTGAAATCATTACGAATTGGATATTTGCTATTTTCTGGTTTAACAATAGATTTATTAGGAAATGATAAGATTACAAAAGATTTATATTTGTTTTTAGATCAAGAAATTCTATTTTATTTGATGGGTTATGATTCTGAAATAACAAAAATATGGGTTAAAGACCTAATTGATTTGATTAAAAAGATTGATATTGATAAAAAAGTAAAATTAAGATATTTTGAGAGAACGAAAAATGATATCGAAGGATATTTTAGAGAAGCAAGATTGATAAAAGAAAAACATAGAATTGTAGATCAGAGTAAAAGACCAATGGTAAAAATATTTAATGATACAAACAGTGGTAAAGATGTATCAGAATTGCAAGGAGAGTTTTTTGGGTTATTAGAAAAAAAATATGGAATTTGCTTATATGATGAAAGTTCAGATAGTATAGATGGGCAATATATAGTAATGGATGAACACTTTGATTCTGATGAGTGGTTTGATGATATTGATAGGAATAATATTACAAATTTTATTAATAGAATAAATTTTATAAGAAAAGGAAAGAAAAGTACTAAATTGGTAGATTCGAAAGCAATATTTATTACAAATACATCAAAATTTGCGAAAGTTAGTAAGAATATATGTGATTCATCGGATACTCAATATGTTTTTTTGTTGAATCAGTTTACTAATTTATTGTGGAATATATGTAAGTATAAATTTAGTAGTTATAATATTCCATCAAATATTGATACACTTAATTATTTAAAGCAAACTTTTAGAAATATAATTAGTCAAGATTTATCCAAAGCATTTGATAAAACGACGAAAGCATATAAAAATAATGAAATAGATGAAAAAGTTTTAGAAAAAAAATTAATTGCAATTAATGAGTATCAAAAGAAAGCACAAAAAGACCAGTATGAAGATAATGATATTGATGAGCTAGAAAAGATTGATGCCGAAGCAATATATAGTAAGGCTGAAGAATTGTCTTATGCAAATATAAATTATAGAAATGAAATTAAAGAGCACACAAAAACAAAAGAAGAACTTGATAAGTTAAAGAATGATAAGATGGAATTATTAAAACAAAATGAAGAAAAAGATAAGTTGAGCGAAGAGCTTAGATTAGAGTTAGAAAAAGAAAAAGCGAAAAATAAAATATTAGAAGAGAAAAAGTTTAAAAATCGTGTTAAAAAGCTTGTAGCTTATATCGTTGATTTCATTAAAATATATAAAAAATATAAAAAATACATTATTTTGGGTATTGTAGTATTTCTAATTATATTAAGCTTTGTATTAAAACCTGATTTTGAAACAATAATAGGTTGGTTTCTTAGCATAGTACATCTATAATAAATTACATTTATAAATGTATTTAAATGTAAGTCAATAAAATAATTTTGGTAGTATGTTTAAATTCTGTTTAACTGCTGTATTTGACAAACCACATTTTATTTGATATAGTTTTTTATGGAGCCCTTTAATAGTTGCATTTTTTTATATATAATTCTAAAAAATGCTAAATAATATAGGTTCCATCAAAATAAAAAAGTTTTAAGTGTTATAAACACTGAAAGGAAACAAAATGAAAAAAATTTTAAGTTTATTTTTAGTTTTATGTATGTCTTTTTCACTATTTGCTTGTGCAGGTGAAAAAGTAGAGACTACTCAAGTTAATGAAGATAGTGTTTTAGAAGAGACTGAAAAGCAAATTATAGGTGTGGATTTAGAGATTTTAAAAGAGCAAGATAATTCAATGATTAATACTTACACTTTGATGGCAGTAGAAGAAACTGCACCTTTCGTTGATGCAAATGGTACTTCTATAACAGATGTAGAGATTAATACTGTTGGTGCTGATGCTCTCATCAATTGGATGTTATCTGAGGGAAAAGATTTAGCAGGTGAGTATGGTTATGATGAATACAATGAATATCTTTTCTATATTTTAGATAATGCTCCAACTGGTAGCAGTGATATACCTATGGCAACTGATGAGACAAGAAATATAAGAATGTCTACTACAACTTCAGTAAACGACTCTGGATTACTTGGATATTTACTTCCTATATTTGAATCTAAATATGGATATGAAGTAGAAGTTTATTCTGCAGGAACAGGAAAATCAATCGCAAATGCAAAAGCAGGAAATGCTGATTTAATATTGGTGCATGCTAAATCTCAAGAAGAGAAATTTGTAGAAGATGGATTTGCAAGAAAGGTTGGAGATTTTGGTAGTGAGAGACTTTCATATATGTATAACTTTTTTGTTTTGTGTGGACCAAGTGCTGATCCTGCAAATGTAAGGAGTGCTGGAAGTGTTCTTGATGCATTCAAGAGTATTGCTGATGGTGGATATTTATTTATATCAAGAGGTGATGGCTCTGGGACACATACAAAAGAATTATCTCTATGGCCTGCTGAATTGGGTATAACTACTGAGCCAGCAACATTTGAAAATTATGATTGGTATGTATCATCAAATGCTGGAATGGGAGCTTGTCTCTTGCAAGCATCTGAGAGAGGTGGATATATTTTATCTGATAAAGCAACATTTTTAACATTTATAGCAAATGATGGAAAGATTAACTAATTTATAAATTTTTAAGTAAGAGCAGTTTAGGCTGCTCTTATATTTTTTTATGGTTATTTTTTTTAAAGCGATAAATCTAATAATATCTTTTGACAAAGTCTTGGTTGATATTTTGTGTGTCACACTCAAGATGTCTTTTTTTAGTTCTATTATATCATTACTAATAGGTGTCCCTATTGGGGTAATATATGGTAGAAATAAAAATAAATTTTTTGATTGTTTGATAGTTATAAATAGAACACTTATGGGAATGCCACCAGTAGTTTGTGGTTTATTTTGCTTTTTATTGTTTTGTGGAGTAGGTCCACTTAGGAAACTAGAATTATTATATACAATAACGGGTATGGTGATAGCACAAATTTTATTGATAACACCCATAGTGATAGGAACGATTGAACCTTTCATAAAAAAAATTTATAATAGCATAAAGGAGACAACAGAAGGACTTAAATTTAGCAAATTAAAATCTATGTTTTTATTAATAAATGAGAGTAAATATGAAATATTATCAGTATATTTAATTGCATTTTCAAGAGCAATAGCAGAAGTTGGTGCAGTGTCGATGGTTGGCGGAGCTATAATATTTAAAACTAATGTTATGACTACTGCTATAATGAACTATACCAATATGGGTAATTTTAATATGGCAATGGCACTTGGGATAGTTTTGTTATTTTTGTCTTTTTTAATAAATGTAATAGTTTCTATTATTCAGGGAAAGCTTTAAAAGGTTTAATAATTTATCTAAAATTTTTTATAAAATTTTTATAATTCAACATTTTTAAAATGAGTTTTAAAAAACCTATATTATTAGAGATTATCTTAATTTTAAAAATTTTATTTTTGAAATTTATAAATAATTAAGTTTTATAAAACTTTGAGATTATTTAATTTTAGAAATTTTTTCAAAAAATATATGAATAGAGTAGGAGTATTTAATTGATAAATATTAGTAGTATTAAAAAAACATATAATGAAAAAAAGATATTGGATACTGATATCACTTTTTTTGAAGAAGGTAAAATTTATGCAATAATAGGTGAAAATGGTTCAGGAAAGAGCACTTTTGCAAAAATTTTAGCAGGGCTTGTTCTTGATGATTTTGGAAACAATGTATCAAAATATATAAAAAAACAATTTGATGATATGAATATATTTTATAAAAATGATTTGATAGGATATTTATCACAAAAACCATATATTTTTGATATGAAATTAGAAAATAATTTATTAATTAATTCAAAAAATAAAAAAAGATGTGATATTTTAATAGATGATTTTAGAATAGGACATTTGAGAAAAAAGAATGCGAAAGTTTTTTCTGGTGGGGAACAACAGAAAGTGGCACTTGCAAGATTTATGATGAGAGATTATAAAATTTCTATTTTTGATGAAGTGACAAGTGCTATGGATACAGAATCAATACTGGTAGCAGAAAATAATATGAAAAAATATTTTGATTTGGGATATGATGAAGAAAAAAAAATTAGAGATAGAATAATTATTGTTATTACTCATAGTATGGAACAGGCAAATAGACTTGCTGACAAAATTTTAATTTTAAAAAATGGTAAAATTTGTTCGTAGTGGCGAAATTAAAATTGTAGGGGTCGTAGGGGCGAAGCACCACGAGCCCGTTTGCAAGAAAGTAGAGTTAGCAGTAGGGGCGAAGCATCGCGAGCCCGAAGCAAGAAAGTAGAGTTAGCAGTAGGGGCGAAGCATCGCGAGCCCGAAGCAAGAAAGTAGAGTTAGCAGTAGGGGCGAAGCATCGCGAGCCCGCTGCAATAAAGTAATGTTGCTCGTAGGGGCGAACCACTGGGAGCCCTAAACGAGCCCGAAGCAAGAAAGTAGAGTTAGCAGTAGTGGTGAGGCATCGCGAGCCCGAAGCAAGAAAGTAGAGTTAGTAGTAGGGGTGAAGTACCACGACCCTATAAAAAAATTACATAGTAGGAGAAAATCAATTGGAATTATTTAAAGTAGATACAATAGAAGACAGCATAAAAAAAATATATGATAAATGTATTAATGACAATTTTAATTTAGAATTAGAAGAAATTTCTATAGAAGATTCACTTGGTAGAATTTTGGCAAAAGATGTAGTGGCAGGGGAGGGCTTCCCTACTTTTGATAGATCAGTTGTAGATGGCTATGCAGTGATATCAAATGATGTGTCAGGTGCAACAGAAACTATGCCAATATTTTTAAATAAAATTTATGAAGTAAAAATGGGAGAAAATGTTAGTTTAGAATTAAAAAGTGGTGAATGCTGTTATGTCCCAACTGGTGGTATGATACCTAAAAATGCTGATACAGTAGTGATGATAGAACATACAGAAATTTTATCAGATAAAAAAATTGCTATATATAAAAATAGTCAATCAGGGAAAAATATTTTAAAAAAGTATAGTGATATTAATGTAAATCAAGTAGTAATCAAAAAATCAGAAATTATAAACGAATATCATATAGGGCTTTTATCGGTTCTCGGTATTACAAAAGTTTTTGTTTATAAAAAATTAAATGTGTCAATTATTTCAACAGGAGATGAATTAGTCCCATATGAGACACAAAATATTTTGGATGGAAAGATTAGAGATTCAAATTCAAATATGTTAAAAAGTGGATGTATAAAATATGGTTTTAATGTAGTAGAAAAGATACATATAAATGATGATTATGATTTATTAAATGAAGCAGTAAAGAGTGCTAAAGAAAAATCCAATATAGTTCTTTTATCAGGTGGCAGTTCAAAAGGAAAAAAAGATTTTACAAAAAATGTTATAGAAAATAATTCAAAAGATGGAATATTAATTCATGGTATTGCTATAAAACCAGGAAAGCCTACTATTGCTGCATATGATAATTTTTCAAAAACTATTTTGATAGGACTCCCAGGGCATTCACAGGCTGCATATTTAATTTTTAAATTATTGGTTTTAGCATTATATGAAAAATTATCAGGTGCAAATTTTAATAAATATAAGATCTGTATGGGGAAATTAACTGAAAATATACCGAGCTCTCAAGGTAGAAAAACTATACAATTAGTATCTGTGAGTGATGATTTTTATGTGACTCCGATTTATGGAAAATCTGGTTCTACAAATGATTTGGCAAATGCTGATGGATATATTGTGATAGAATTAAATAATGAAGGTTTAAATAAAAATGATATAGTAAAAGTATATTATTTATAAAGAAATCTCTAAAAAGTTTATTTTTTAGTTATGGTTTTCATAAAAAAATATTATAAATAGAGGTAGTATGGGAAATAGAAATTTATATTTAAAAACAGTTTCAGTAGAAGAGGCTCTAAAAAAATATATAGATAGGTTGAATGAATTAGGTGCAATTAAAAATTTGACCGAGATTATAAAAACAGAAGATTCGCTATCAAGAATAACTGCAAAACCTATATATGCAAATTGTAATTCACCATTATTTACAGCTTCTGCTATGGATGGAATTTCCGTTGATTCTACATTAACAAAAGGAGCAAGTGAAGAAACTCCAATTATTTTATCAAACACACAATATAAGGTCGTTGATACAGGAGATCCAGTAAAAACACCATATGACTGTGTCATAATGGCAGAAGATGTGATAGATGTGGGGAATGGAAATGTAAAAATTGTATCCCCAGTTGGCAGTTGGGAAAATGTGAGACCAATAGGTGAAGATATAGTAGAAGGAGAAATGGTTTTATTAAGTAATCATAAAATAAAACCTATCGATATAGGAGCTCTTATTGCGAGTGGAAATATAGAGATTGAATGCATAAAAAAACTATCTGTGGGAGTAATTCCTACAGGGGATGAAATTATAAATCCAAAAAAGAAACCAGAGGATGGCGATATCATAGATTCAAATTCATATATGTTAAAATCATTGTTAAATGAGATGGATTGTAATGCTAATAGATATGATATTGTGAAAGATAATTATGATTTATTAAAAAATGCTATAAATTTAGCATTAGCAGAAAATGATATGGTTATAATAAATGCAGGTTCAAGTGCTGGTACAGAAGATTTTACAGTGCATGTACTTAGAGAATTGGGAGAAGTAGTTGTGCATGGTGTATCAATGAAACCAGGTAAACCTGTGATTATGGCAATAGTTAATAATAAACCTGTAATAGGACTTCCTGGTTATCCACTCAGTGCATATCTTGCATTTGACACTTTTGTAAAGCCAGTTATAAATATGTTTTATAAAATTCATACAGAAAAAAATGATGAAATAACAGCAACTGCTTCAAGGATAATAGTTTCTTCACTTAAATATAGAGAATATGTTAGAGTAAAGGTAGGTAAAGTACATGATAAGTATGTTGCAACTCCACTTGATAGGGGGGCAGCATCACAGATGAGTATGGTTAGAGCAGATGGAATACTCATAATACCACAAAACAGTGAAGGTGTTATTGCCTCGGAAACTGTCTCAGTTAAATTATTAAAAGATAAAAACTATATTGATAACACTTTGGTGAGTATTGGCTCTCATGACATTTTACTTGATTTTGTGTCTGATTTAATGAATAAAAAATTTAATGATGTGCATTTTCAATCAACACATGTAGGTTCACTGGCAGGCTTAATGGCATTGAAGAGAGGTGAAACGATTATCGCACCAACTCATTTATTAAATGAAGAAAATGGAATCTATAATATTGATATATTGAAAGAATTATTTATGGATGAAGTAGATGAAAATGGTAAAAATTTATCTATTTCACTAATAAAAGGATTTAAGAGGATACAAGGAATTGTAGTAAGAAATGGTAATCCTAAAAATATAAAAGGAATAAAAGATTTAATAAATTGTAAATTTGTAAATAGACAAAGAGGTTCAGGAACGAGAGTTTTATTTGATTATTTATTAAAGAAAGAAAATATAGATAGTAGTAAAATTTATGGCTATGATAAAGAGTTAACTACTCATATGGCAATATGTGCAGCAGTAAAAAGTGGTGAAGTAGATTGTGGAATAGCTATAAAGTCAGTAGCAAATGTTATGAAGCTTGATTTTATAGAGATAGGTAGTGAAGAATATGATTTTGCAATACGGACAAAAGATTTGGATGATATAAAAATAAAAAAATTTATAGAAGTAATTAGAAGCAATGAATTAAAAAATAAACTTGATGAGGTTGGTGGGTATGGTTATTATGATGATTTAAATATTATAAAGGTATTGTAGGGCAAAAATAAACCGTAAGTGGAAGTTTAAAATGTATGAGCGAAGCTTTGTGAGTCCACCACCGTAGGGGCGAACCTTTGGGAGCCCGCAGCAAGATAGTAGAGTTAATCGTAGGGGCCGTAGGGGCGAACCACTGGGAGCCCTAAGCGAGCCCGCAGCCGTAGGGGCGAAGTACCTGTACAGTATGGTAACATAGTATACAATTAGTCTAAG
>CAMIYN010000032.1 GCA_946403075.1 uncultured Lachnospiraceae bacterium
CGAAGCACTGCGAGCCCGTAGCAATACAGTAGTGTTAACCGTAGGGGCGAAGCACCGCGAGCCCATACAGTCACACAAAAAAGGAAGGGATTTAATCCCTCCCTTTTAATTAGGGCTCGTTTCGGGCTCCCAATGGTTCGCCCCTACGATTTATTTTTTGTATCTTATGTAGATTCGTTTACTGTTGCCTTGTACTGCTCCTCTATTAAAGTCTGCCAATCCATTGTCATTTGAGTTTACTACTACTTTGTATTCTCCATTATTTGATAACTTACTCTCTGTTGATTCACTATCATATGACAAAACTTCTATCGCTTTTATTGGTGCTCCTGCATTTTCATCATTACTTGTATATAAGTATACCCATCTTGCCAAGCTAGTTCCACCCTCATTTGTGTTATGCTGATTGTCATCAAAATCTGTCACTGCACCAAACTCATACTTATGATAATCACCTACATATTCTAATGGATTTCTACCAGCGGCATTAAACCATCTCTCACCTATCGCAGTTATCGCATCTTTCTCATGTATAGTTGTTGTATATCCTATATACATTTCCTTTCCTACTGTGCCATCATTTAGGTTTACATCTATCATCTTGTAACCATTTTTTGCAAATATTGTTCTTGCCGTAGCTTTATTTGCTACTACCATCTTGATGTCTGCGATATATTCTTCTGCAAAAGCATTAGTATTTCTCATATTTAATGTTTTGTCTATTGGTTCTCCCTTCTTGACCCATTTTGCATGTATCGTGCCATTTTCTATCGTCCTTACATTGTCATCTGTTACCACTGTGTATGGTCCATTTGTCAATCCTTCATCAAAATACCAACCTGCAAAATCATAACCATATCGTGCTACCATTTCAGCTGTTGGAAGCTTTGTCTTGTTCCCATAACCTCGTATAAATATGTTATTCAAGGATACTTGTCCTGATCTTATAGAAGATACAACAAAACCTCCACCGTTTACATTATAGCCAAAATGATGTGTTGCACCTTGCCATCTTGCATATATTGTATCAGTATCAAAGTATTCTACATTTCCATCTGTTATCTCTCTATATGGTCCCTTTGTAAATTCTTTGTCAAAATACCAACCTGCAAAATCATAAATTTTACTATCAGTTAATACCATTGAAGCTGATGGGAGTTCATATGTATTTCCTTTTCCTACTTCAAACGATGGTTTTAAATTAATATATCCAGCATTTACAAAGTCTTTGTCAAAATATCCGCCTTTTAAATCATACTTTAAGTTATAATTCACACTATGCCACTTTGCATATATTTTGCCATCTTTTATCTGATTTATATTTTTATCTGTCACCTCTGTATATGGTCCATCTGTCAATGCTTTATCGAGATACCAACCAATGAAGTGATAACCTTCTCTTTTTACCAATTTTTTATATGGTAGGTATACTGTTCTTCCAGGCACATATTTAAGTTTTGGATCATATGTTGCATACTCTGATATTACTTGTGTATATTTTTCATCATATTGTCCACCATTTAAATCAACTTCAATTTTTTGATACCTTACCCACTTTGCATATATTTTGCCATTTTGTATCAAGTCTATATTTGTATCAAGCACATATTTATATGGTCCCTTTGTCAATGCCTTATCAAAATACCAACCTGCAAACTCATAATTTTCTTTTTCTAACATTGAGAGAGAATCAGTTGATACTGGAAGTTCAAGTTTATTGCCCTTTCCTTTTATAAATATTGGGTTTATATTTAACCTTCCTTCATCTATCCAATCTTGATCAAATTTCCCACCATTCAACTCAAAATTCAACTTATAACCATTTTTAGGGATTTCTTCTTCTTTTTTACCATTATTTGCACCTGGCACTGCTTTTTCATATCTCATATATACTCTCATTCCATAACCATTTTCATTATAATCTGCCACTTCCCCAGTCATAGAATCTTTTGCCACTATGTATTTACCATTGCTTGATATTTCTTTTTCTGTATAAGTTGAACTCATAGCTATCAAATCAATCTTTGTTAATGGGTGTCCCAAATTTTTGTCTTTTGATTTTAGCACATAACCACATATATCAGAACTCATTACAGTGCTATATTTTTTCCCTTTGAAGTCAGTTACAGCTGTGTATAGAGCTTCGCAATCTTTTTTACTTATCATTATTGTATCAGGACATTCTGTATTGCCATCACTATATTCTATCTTACTTATCCCTGTCAGTGCTTTTTCTTGGTCTGTCGTTGTCTTGTATCCTATATATAATTGATCTGCACCATAATAATCAGAATCTCTAAGTGGCAAACCACTCGCTCTACCATTTATGTAAACAGATTCTATCATTGTATAGTTATTTTCTTTAAATATATTTCTTGCTGTTATTCTATTTTTTGCTGCTACCACCTTTACATCTTCTATAAATGTAGCACTTTCCCCATAATTATAAGACTCCTTATAAGATATTCCTACATTAACCCTTATTCCATCATTAGGAGTTTTTAAATTGAGTTTACTTTCTGCTTCTGGTTCATTTACTTTGCATACTGCTGTTGAAAATACCCAATGACTTGATCTCGTTCCAAGTGCAATTATATCTGCATCTTCGTTTTTTCCTTTTTTTGAACCTCTATTTAAATTACATATAATTTTTACATCATCATCGTTATTGTTATTATTATCACATACTACTTTATATGTTACACCATCTTTCTCTAAAAGTTCATATGGCATAGATACAGTTCCATTATATGTTTTTCCAGTTAAATGTTTATTTACAAGGGTCAAAAGTCCAGCTGTATATTTATCATATAAGCCATCTAATGCATGTAAACTTGATATTGGATTACAAGGCATATTTTTATCATATTTTACTGTGTATAAATATAGATACTCCCCACTTGCTCTTTCATTAAAGTCTATACTATACTGACCACTTGGGTCTTTTACTATATTTCCAGTATATGTTCTATTTTCTGCCGCAGTATTACCCCTTACAGTGATTGACCTTTGATTTGGTGGATTTTTACCACTTACCATTGCTATATATCCCAAAGCTTCATTGACATCATAAGTAAGCTTATATCCCAAGTAAACATCAGAAGATGATTTCCACTTACCAACCTTAGGTTTTTTCTTTGAACCTTGATTGAAATTAAAATCCATAACTATATATCCTGCATCTTGCAATTTTTTCTTTGCCTTATCTTTATCTTTTATACCATGATTATCGCTATTAGTATGGATTGCTGCTATTTCTTTTATGTATATAGGCTCTGTTTGGAAAACAGCTTTTACTTTTACATATTTTGCAGTCCCTATTATCCCCTTATACGAGTCACTTGTATATAAACTACCATCTTTCGATATTTGCCATCCTTGGATTTTTAAATTTTTCATGAATTTTCTTATGACCTTAAAATCAGATGGGAATGAATGTTCTATTAAGCTATCACCATTTTTTATAGTTCTAAGCTCCCATCCTAGTGCTTTATTACCATCCTTTACTTCTGGGTGTTTGTCTAAGTTATATTTATCCATCGCTTCTTTAGTAAAGCAATAAATATTACCATTACCATCCCTTACTTCTGTTTGACCTGCAAAGTCATATTCAACTATCCCTTGGTTATCAAACAAATAAATATTATCTTTTATTACTTTTACATTTTGTACACCTGCGAATACACTACTTGCATATAATTTAGGTTTAATTAAATCTTTTCTCAACTTTCCCATACTCTCCAAGTTTGCACAATTTTTAAATAGCCCATCAAAATTTTGGACAAATTTGATATTTGTAGGATAGTATGTATCAGCAGAAAAATCTACACTCTTTAAGTTTGTGCATCCTGAGAACATATAACTCATATTTACTACATTGTCAAAATAGATTGTGCTAAATCCTGACACCTGTGTTAGGCTTGTCATTCCTTCAAAATATTTTGATATGTTCTCAGGGAAGAAAGCTCTCACATCTTTTTTAACATTTACTTTTACATTATTATCTTTTACATATACTTCCAATGTTTCTGTTGGTTTTGTGGCATCGCTTTCCTCTGTTGTATCATTTATATCCAAAAATCCCTTTCTCGTATATCCATCCAAATAACTACTATGGATATTTTTTACAAATGCTATTGTTTTTACCTTGGTTATGTCAAAATCTTTAATAGTTGATAACTTGCCTACTAAAACATCATATCCACTAACACTTGCTATTACTTTATCATTTATACCCATAGTCTCTCTAATAATTTTTGGGAAATCATCTCCTACTACTAATTGCTCAAGTTCTCCCATTTCTTCAAACATATTTTCAACATTTATTTGTTTTCTATTATGCTCATAAATTGAGAGTTTTGACAAATCAAGACTTTTCATATTAGAACAATTATAAAACATCCTACTCATATCTTTTAAAGCCGATGTATCAATCTTGTCAAGCCCTGTGACATTATGTAAAGAATGACAATCTCTAAACATTTGTGATAAAGATGTTATCCTTACATCATTATTCTCATAATTTTTCATTTGCTCCAAGAATGAGAGGTCAATAGTATTTAATCTTTTATTACCTTCAAATAACCCAGTCAAATTAACAACCTTATTTTTTACCAAATCTATTAACTCCAAGCCGCAAATCTCTTTTATTATTATTTGATTTTCGTCATCTGCAATCTTACTAAAGAATGTTACTAAATTTTTATCATTTTGCTTTGGAGCGAGAACATAGTTCCTATCAATATTTACAAATAGGACATTCTCAGTTACAGTCTTTTCTATTCCATCAACTTTCTCAACTCTATTCTCTTTCCCCTTATATGCATTAATTCCTTTTGCTACTTCTACTGTTGTAATCCCCCTTAGATTGTGATTTTTTACAAATTTTATTTTTTCAACCTTTGATAAATCCAAATCTTTCAAATCTGTTTTTGGAGCTACAAAATTTTGTATTCTCTCTATAGTAGCATTACTTATAGGCGAGCCACTCTTTTTTTTGATTATGTCAATGATTTCATATGAATAATCACCCACTTTAATTTTTGTTAGATTACCTGTTTTATAAAACATATTGTCTATATTTACAGTGGTTATTTCTTCTGCTTCTTTTGATGGGTCTGCTTCACTCTTTGTCGCTACTTCTGTTTCTTCATCTTCTATCTCTATGTCTGGAGGAGTGATATTATTTATGTTTAATTCTTTATCAATATAGAAACTTGACAAATCCAAATTTTTAAGCATTGGACAATTTGCAAACATTTTTTCAAATGAAACTCCACTATCTGTCTGCATATTGCCAAGTCCTTCGATACTTTCAAGTGCACTCATACCATTAAACATATATGAAAAATCTGATACATAATATGTATCCCAGTTTGGCAACTTAATACTCTTTAGTTTTTCACATCCATCAAACATATGACTTAAATCTCGTATCGATATAGGGTTAAAACTTTTTAGGTCAATTTTTTCTAGTGCTTTATCCCCACTAAACATATAACTCATATCAGTGGTCTTTGTCACATCTAAAAGCTCAAGCCCTGTTATTTCTTTTAATTCAGTGAAACCTGAAAAATAATATGATGCACTCTGTGGTAGTTTTGCATTTATGCCACTATCTATATTAATAGTTGCTATATTTTCTTTTTTTACTGTGTTTAGATATGCCATTACTCCATCTGCAATATAAACACTTGTCCCTTTTATGTTTTGTTTATTTTTTGTAAAGTTAAGGGTTTTTATGTTTTTATGATTTATTTTTGTTGAAGTGGCATCTAACTTTGCTGCAATATTATTAATCACTATATCTTTTGCCCCTACATATTTTACATTGATTGGAGCTTTTGTTTTGTCATTATCAAATAAAACTTTCGTTGCCTCATCATAATAGACTTTATCCAATCTTCCCATTCCATTAAACATATTGGATACATCAGTTTTATCACTAATCACAAAATTAGATAAATCAATCTCACTAAGCCAAGTATTACCAGCAAACATCTCTGATACATTATCAACTTCTATTCTATCAAATAGATTTAGTCCAGTAATCTTTCCAACACTTGACATTCCTTTAAAATACCCAGACATATTTTTTGGGAATTTTAGATTGACATACTCAGCAACTGACACTACAACATTAGTCCCATCTACATATACATCAATTCCATCCTGCAAACTTGTCACAGTGCCATTAAGCTCAACTTCGATATTTTTTCTTTTATTATCAGCATATGTATAGCCAGATATAGCCTTACCCTTAAAGCCTTTTACAAAAGAAAGACTCGTTATGGCCTTTTTGTTAATACCATCTATTCCATCTATAAATTTCTCAAGTATCACATCTTTTACTTCTTTTTCTTCGCTACTAGTTTTGCCTTCATATGTTTTCGTTTTCCAATCATCATCCCTAGTATAATTTATATATTCAAGTCCTATTATATCTGCCTTTTTGTTTTTACCGTTTTTGCAATTACGATTCAAATTAGTATACATATCACAAGGAACTCTTTTTTCTGTGAGCATAGAACCCCATGGTTTATATAGCATTTTTTTCTTGCCTTTTTCATCTTCACTTTCATATTTCTTAATTAGCTTATGTAGATATGCATATACTTCATTTTCACATACCAATCTCCCCCAAACATCGGCCCACTTTTGATTTTTATAATCTACCGTTTCAATTTCAAGAAGATTTGAAATTGGATGCAAACTTACTATAGGCTTATATGGTGCACCTTGACTTGTTTTTAGAGTATATAGATAAGTATAATCTCCACCAGCTCTTTCATTAAGATCTATTCGATGATAGTTCCCTTTTTTATCTGCATATGCACATCTTACTACATTCCCTTTATAGGTCATTTCATTTCCAGCAGCATCTACACCTATAAATAAATCAGGACTATCTGGTTGTGTATCTTTTTCTCTACTTATCATTCCAATATAATTTATAGACTCGTTTATATCTTTAGTAGTCTTGTAGCCCAAGAACACTTTAGAAGATTGCTTCTTTCCTTTCTTTGTGCCTGTATTAAAATTAAAATCTATAACATTATATCCATTGTCTCTTAATGCTTTTTTTGCTTCCTCTTCATTTTTTTTACCATGATTATCTTTATTGGTATGCACTGCCGCTATCTCACTTATATAAGTAGGTGTATCCCATACAGGTTTCACCCTCACATATTTTTCACTACCTTTTATACGACCAAATAGTTCATTGTTATTATAATTTACTCCATTAAAAGATATACTATTTCCAACGTAATTTACTCCATCAAAAGATATATTATATCCAATGAGCAGTTTTTTACCCCTTTTTCCAGCATCATATTGATTTTGTGCTAGGAATTTTACAGTATTGAAATTACCATATTCATCTACTATATCATATAATTTTACATCTTTACTATATGTTATACCTGCAATGTTGATTGGCACTTCACTGCAATCATAATAAATTATCTTCTTATTATTTTCCAATAGCTGTGTATTATTTATAATAGCATTTACTTCTAATGCATTAGAAAATACATCTTTTTTAACTACATAATCATTAATTTTCCCCAATTTTAAATCAGATAAACTTTCACAGTAATTAAACATTTCTGATATATCAACTACTTTTGTTAAATCAATACTATTCATATCAATTTTTGATAATTTTCTATCATAAGCAAAGAACGACCTCATATATCTAACTTGTGAAAAATCCAAATTATTAAGCCCTTCTACAGTTTGTAGACTTGACATTTGTGAAAAATAAGAATTCGAATTAGCAGGCAATGAGAATTTTTTACCATCATTTATATTGATTTGAACTATCTTATCCCCATTACTTTCTGTATAGTAAGCATAGATTCCACTCTCTATTTCCTTTACTTTAGAATCACTTAATGTTTCATTACTTTTCTTAAATATTATTTTTGTTATTTTTTTTACTTGCTCATCTGTTAGGAACTGATTTCCATTTGCATCTTTTTCTGTTAGTTTTGATTTAATAGCATAAGTAGGGATAGGCTCATTCAAAAAGCTAACGAGTAGTGATGAACCTGTCGCTTCTGGATTTCTTTTATCTATAATATAGTTTTTCCCTACATATACAGATTTCAAATTTTGTGTATCTTTCAACATATCTGTCACATTAGTATCCTTAGTAATAGTCCAATTTGATAAGTTGATAATTTCTATACTACTACAACCCAAAAATGTTCCCTTCATATTTGTTATCTTTTCTGTATCAAGATAAGCCAAGCCACCTATATTTTTTAGGTTATAACAATTTGCAAACATTTTTTCAAAGCTACCTTTTATCGTCACACCCTCAAAGCCTGATATTTCTGTTAGATTATACATATCTGCAAAATAACTCTTTCCTGAGTCTATCACAATGTTTGTAGCATTAGTATTATCAATGACTACTTTTGTGCCATCTATGTATGCTGTTATACCATTTCCCAATTCTTGGCTTCTGCCAGATTTGTTTGCTGTATTTCTTTCAAATGAAATACTTGTGATTTGTGAAGGCTCTATATCTTTTAATTTCAAGATTAAGTTATTACCATCATAAGTAGCATCCCCTGTGTTTCCACTACTTTCTCCTACTGCTTCTCCCACTATCTCAAAAGTCACACTATCTAGAGCCCCTGTAATATTATTATATGTCTCATCTTTTTCTTTTTCAAAGTTAGGAGTGACTGAAACCTTTGTTAGATTTGTTGTCCCTTTCAACATATCAGTCTTGTCAACTCCCTTATTAACTACAAAACTTGTCAAATCAAGTTCTTTTAATACTTCACTACATCCACTAAACATTTCCTTCATAATTGACACATTGCTTGTATCAAAATTAGATGTTGGCTCTACCACTATATTATTATTTTTCTCTTTCAAAATTTTCAAGACTTTTTCACCAGTAAAATCAATAAGTTTTGCATTGCTCACTCCTTTAAACATACCTGCCATATTTTTGACATTTGAAGTCTTTAAGTTTGACACATCAAAACATTGCAAAGTTTTGCACCCTTCAAACATATGACTCATATCTACTACATTTGATGCATCAAGCCCAAATCTATATGCTGGATTATCAATAGAATTAGAGGCTATTCCTGCTATTCTCTCCAATTTTTCACACCCAGCAAACATATACGACATATCAGTTATTAGAATTTTCTTACCACTATTAATATCGAGTCCAAAGCCTATTATTTCTTTCAAGTTTTTATTATTATAAAACATATGGCTTACAGTTTTTACATTAGACCAATCTAAAAGATTTAATCCTTCTATCTTTTCTAAGCCTTGTAGATTTGCAAAATAATAACTTGAATCCTCTGGTAGAGAAAATGTTGCATTATTTAACAATGATATTGTCACAGTAGTAGAGCTAGTAAAAGTTTTACATGAAGCAATTATATTATTTGCCAAAGTTATTGTTTCGTCTTGTTCTTTAAGCTCATTTGTCACAAATTGAATTGTATTTATGTCATTTGCAGTTATATTTTTAAACCTATCAAAAAATCTTGGGATTCCCGATGCTTTATCAGTTATAGCACGATCATATCTCATATAAGTTTTTGGTACAACTTGAGTAGCAGTAAGCTTATTATTAACTTTATCATAAACTGTACTAGTATTGTCACTTAAACCAGGTTCTTTTGCACCTCTAACAAATGAAATATTTGTAATATATTTTGATGAACCACTTTCATATCCTATAAATGTATTTATCGCTTTATCGTTTTCTTTTAATCCATTTGTGAAATTCACCACATTGCCATTTAGGTCTGTGACAAGAGTCCCACTGTTATATGAACTATAATCCAAACTATCACTGAGTGTTATTCCATATATATAATTTATTGCCTCATTAATATTTGTAGTCCATGTGTATCCCATATATATGCCATTAGTCAAAGCAAGTTCTTCTTCATCCTGTATATAAGAAAGTTTCTCACCATTAATGTTAAACTTAATTATTTCACATTCATTTTCCTCAAATTTCTTTTTTGCACTTTCAAATGTATCCGAAACTATAGCTTTTATATCTTTTATATAATATGTTTTTTTACTATCCTTCTTTTTTATGTATCTAACATTATCCCCTTTTGCCTTTAGATCCCTTACTCTATTTGAGTCAAAGTTATCTCCATAGTATATTGTTTTTAACCTTGTTGTCGCATCTAGCATATTTGAGATATTTGTATCTTCGCTCACAGAGAAACTTGACATATCGAGACTCTCAATAGCATTACAACCATAAAACATATATGACATATCTGATGCTATTTGAGTGTTGATACTATCTATACCAGCTATTTGGATTAATTTGGTACAGTTTTTGAACATTCCCTTAAATGAATGGACACTACTCAAATCTATAGATTTAATAGTACCTGATACTGTCTCTTTCAGAGTTACTTTTTGTAAATTTTCACAGTATTCAAACATACTTTCTACTGATGATAATTTTTTCACAACAACTTGACTTAAATTAACCTGCTCTAAATTTTTACATCCACTAAACAATTTTTTAAATGTATATACCTTATCCCAATCCAAATCATCCAAATCGATGCTATCAAGACTTGTCATATCAGCGAAAAATGAAGTAGCATTATCTGGTGGTCTCACAGTTCTATCTTTTGGGAAACCTACTACCACCTGTTTAGAGCTATTTGATACATATGCATATATTCCATCATATATCTCAACCCTATCATTATTTGAATTATAGTCTCTCATGAAGACCAATCTCCTTATATCAGTTTTTTTGATAACTGAACTAAGCTTTTCAAACAAATCATCAATGTAAATGTCTTCGTATCTTAAAATATTTACAGAGCTACAACCTGTAATATCAGGATGCAATTTAGCCTTAACGATTTTTCCACCCATTATTACTTGTTTTAAATTTTCAGTATGCCAAAACATCTCAATAGTGTCTGTATTATTAGTTATTGTAAAACTTGTCAAATCAAGACTTTCAAGATTGCTACACCATGTGAACATAGAGTGCATATTTGTGATATTTGCCGTATCTATTCTCGACAAATCAATACTGGTTAGAGATTTACAACCCATAAATAATCCCTTAAAACTATTTATATTTTCTAGATTTATCACATTTATGCCCTTTATAGTTTTTAATGATTCACAACCATTAAACAAGTATTCTATATTGTTTAACTTAGAAACCGAAAAACTTGTTATGTCAATACTAGTTAAATTAACACAGCCATCAAACATATATGAGATATTAGATACATCTTTTGCATTTAGGACACTTATGCCATTTATCTCTTTTACTGACTTCATACCTGCAAAATATTTAGATGCATCAGCAGGCATTATAGGGCTTTGATTATTTGAATTTATCACAACTTCTTTTCCATTTACATAGATTTCTAGTAAATCTTTTATTGTAATTGTACTACTACTTGCTATATTAGCTCCATTTCTCATAAATGTAAGTTTTTCGATATCTTCATACTTGACAGTCAAGCCACTTAGGACATCTTTTAGACTGCCAAGTTTTATAGTTCTATATTTATACGAAAAGATTACATCCTCCAAAACTGCTGTTTCTTTTTGTTTTTCTTTGTTAAATGCAGAATCAGCATAGACTACTCGTAGGATTTTTGTATCTTTTAGCATATTAGTAATATTTAGATTAGATTTTATTTCAAAACTCGACAAATCCAAGCTTTCTATTTTTTTACAACCACTAAACATTTCCTCTGTAGTAGTTACCTTTTGTGTGTTGAAATTTTCAAGTCCAGTTATATTCTCTAAACTCTCACAACCATAAAACATACGACTCATATCTAATACATTTTCTGTATTAAAGCCTGATAAATCTAACTTTTTCAAACTATAATTTCCGCTAAACATATAACTCATATCAGTTACATTACTTGTATTTAAGTATTCTAACCCAATTATTTCTTTTACATTCGTCATATCATTAAAACATCTTGAAAGTTTGCTTTGAAGTTTTGGAGTCACATTTGTATCTATCCTGATTGTAATTTCTTTATTATTTACAAATGCATTTACACCAGAGGCAAGAGTCTTTGCTGTTCCTTCATAGTTATTATTTGTTTTGACAAAAGTTATTTTCTCTATTTTATTTTTTGCTATCAAATCTTTAAACACATTGAAATCCAAATCCAAATCTACATCATACTGATAAATTTCAAAACTTATGTGTGTAGTTCCATCATTTATTGCCTTGCTCTCTGCAAACCTTGGTCCTATATAAACTGTTTTTAAATTGTCACAACCACTAAACATAAAATCTACTTCTGTAGTTTCTGATACTTGCCAATTAGTCAAATAGAGATTCTCTATAGACTTTGCCATAAAAAACATATACTTCATATTTTTTACATTTTCTGTATTAAATTTCTCTATTTGTCTTTCTATCTTCAAATTCGTGCAGCGATCAAACATATAGGACATATCTTCAACTTTACTAGTATCAAAGCCCAAATTAAGTGTTTCAAGAGATTCACATCCATAAAACATATAACTCATATTTTTTACATTTCTTGTATTTGTAGCTCCATCACCAAGCCATTGTATTTTTGTTAATTCTTTGCAACCAAAAAATAGATATGACATATCCTTAACATTTGTTAGGTTTAAAGAAAAATCAATTTGTTTTAGTGAGAAATTATTATTAAACATACCACTAATATTTTCGACAGCATTTTGGTCTTTTTTTGCAAAACTTAAATCTATAGTCCCTAAGTTTTTACAATCTTTAAACATCTTGCTTGCATTGGTAGTTTTAGATATATCAAAATAAAATAAACCAATTATACTTTTAAGATTCGTCATACCCTCAAAGTAACTTGATGCATCTTTTGGAAAACTTAACTCTACATATGGTTTTACCTGAACTGTCACATTCGTATTCTGCACATAGACATCAACCCAATCCTCTAAATGTATTTTTTCTCCGTCAGTTTTATTATTACTCTTTTTAAACACTAATTCTGTTATTTGATTTTTTGCTACCTTATCTGCTATTTTATCAAAAAAGTTCTTTTCTAAAATTTTTGTTTCAGAATACTCTTTGAATTCTACCGAATCCGCCGCACCCGTTTGTAAACTTTTCCTCTTGGTATTGGTAAAAGCATTTGATACATAAATAGTTTTTAAATTAGTAGTATCATTAAACATTTTTGTAGTATTTGTTTTGGTAGTTACAGACCAGTTGCTTAGATAAAGTGTCGAAATAGTTGCTGCACCTGAAAACATCTCTTGCATATTTGTAACTGATATCGTATTAAAATGATAAATTTCTTTTTCCAATTTTAATTTAACACAATCAGCAAACATAGCAGACATATTGGTTACTTTATCTGTATTAAAACTTTGAAGCCCGGATATAGTCTCTAAATTTGTGCAACCTGCAAACATTGATTTCATATCTTCTACATCACTTGTATCTAAGTATTCAAGTCCACTTATTTCTTTTACCTGTGTCATAAGAGAAAAATACCCAGTTGCATCCTGTGGAAGTTTTGGGTTTACCGAAGGAGCTACTTGGACTGTCACTTTATTATCATTTACATAAGCCTTTATCCCATTAGCGAGATTGTATTCAACACCAGAAAAATTACTCAGTTCGCGGGTAAATGTCAGTTTTTCTATTTTACTTACTTCTATACTACTTTTTAAAGATTGTATAAACTTTCCTAATACGACATCATCTAATAATTTAATAAACTTTCCACCACCATCTACATATTGTCCTTGCATCTTGCTATCAGCAAAACCATATCCCACATAAACATTACTGATTCTTGGATCAAACATAAATGTTGTATCTACATTATCTCCTACTACAAAGCTTCTAATATACAAGTCACTTGTCCCTTGCATAATATAAAACATATACTTCATATTTGTAACTTTTTTTGTATTAAAATTATCTACTTC
The DNA here is from genome assembly GCA_946403075.1 of uncultured Lachnospiraceae bacterium. Taxonomy (GTDB): domain Bacteria; phylum Bacillota; class Clostridia; order Lachnospirales; family Lachnospiraceae; genus UBA3633. The sequence continues at coordinate 13,957 of CAMIYN010000032.1, forward strand.
TTTTCCCAAATTTAACTTTTCACAACCATAAAACATATGGCTCATATCTTCTACATTTTCTGTATTAAAGCCCCAAAGTCCAGATATAGTCTCTAAATTTTTGCAATTATAAAACATATTTTTCATACTTGTTAGATCAGTTGTATCCAAGTTTTCAAGTCCTATTATTTCTTTTACATTTGTCATACTACTAAAATCTGCTTGACTATTTTGAAGATCTTTGATTTTTGCATTTACGGTATTATCAATATTTATTACTACATCATTATTATTTATATAGGCATTTATTCCTTTTTCGAGATTAACTATACTACCAGAAAGATTACTCTTTCTCCTTGTGAATGTTAATTTCTCTATGTTTGCCTTTTCTATTTTTTCTTTTATCTTGTCAAAAGGTTTATCTATAACAACTGAGTTTTCTTCTCTCATAAATTTAATATCATTATACTTTTTAAATAGATTTAGATTTTTAGAAAATCCATATCCCATATTGATAGTTTTTACATTAGAATAATCAAACATATTTGTTGTTTCAGTTTCATCATTTATAATCCAATTTGTAAGGCTTATATTAGTTAGGACTTGTGCATTATAAAACATATACTTCATATTTGTTACATTTTCTGTATTAAATTTATAAATTCCATCAATATTAGTTAATTTAGTACAATTTCTAAACATACTACTCATATCAGTAGTTTTTATAGTATCAAACATATCAAGTCCTGTGATTTCTGTCACATTTTCCATATCACTAAAATAGTATGATGCATCCACTGGGAGGCTTGGAATCATACCTCCACTGACATAAACCACCACTTCCTTGTTATTTACATAAGCATATATACCATCTGCGATATTTTGCCCATCCCCAGTTAGTCCACTTTTACTTCTTGTGAAATTTAGTTTTGTTATATTGTTTACAGTGACTTTATTTAAATTATTTACAAATTTTCCCAATGTAACAGTCTTTCCTACCATTACATATTCTTTATTTTCATAATGATATTCTTTATCCCATCCATAATTTACATATATGGTTTTTACTCCTGATGAGCCACCAAACATATCTTTCGCATTTAAACCATCACTAGAAATCCAATTTGTCAAATAAAGTGTAGTTATATTATCTGTGTTATAAAAGATTCCTTCCATATCTTGCACTTTACTTGTGTCAAAACTTTCAAGTTCTTTTTCTAATTCAAGCGATTTGCAGCCATAAAACATTTTACTCATATTAGTTACATTTGCCGTATTGAAATTTTCAATACCTTTTATAGTTTTTAAATTTGCTAAGTCCTTAAATAATTCCTTCATATTGGTAGTATCAGTTGTATCAAACACATCAAGTCCTGTGATTTCTGTCACATTTTCCATACCACCAAAATTATTTCTTGAGCCATTAGACATAAAATAATCTGTAAGTTTTATTATAACATTACCACTTATATAGACTACTACATCATTTTTGTTTATATAGACCTTTATACCTGAATTTACAAAGAATCCAGTTCCACTGAGCCCTTCACTACTTCTTTGGAACTTAAGTGTCCCTATATTTTCTTTTTTAATTCCTTTGATAGCATTTAATAATTTATCAGATGAGTAAGTGGTGCAGTCGTCGTCTAGTATAAACTTTGCATCACTATCTAAGCCTGTAACATCAGGGACTTTCTTTGTCTCAGAAAAACCATATCCTATATGAATAGATTTTATACCTGAACCGTTAAACATATTCTCGGTATTGGTGTCATCTTTAACCAACCATTTTGGTATATGTATTGAATTTAATTTTTTACAATCTTTAAACATTTCACTCATATTGGTAGTATCTGTAGTATCAAACACATCAAGTCCTGTGATTTCTGTCACATTTTCCATACCACTAAAATATCCTGAGGCATTAACTGGGAGTTTTACATTTATACTATTTTTTACATAGACTGATACTTCTTTATTATTATTATTTATATAACAATCAAAACCATCAATAGTGACTACATCACCTACAAGATTACTCCTACTTCTTGTGAAGTTTAGTTTTTCTATATTATTTTTATCAAGTTTATCAACAAATTTATCTAATGTTTTGTTGGTAACACTTATTACATTTAAAGGTTGAAATCTGTCCATAGCTGTATTATTCGGCATCTCGCAACCCAAATATATAGTTTTTATATTAGAATCACTAGTAGGGCTAGTGCAATTTCTCATTTTACTAAAAGTCCAATTTGTCAAATAAAGTTTAGTTATTTTGCTTGTATATGAAAATATCTGTGTCATTGTTTCTAATTTCCCTGTATCAAAATTGTCAAGTTCTTTTTCTAATTCCAATGCACTGCATTCATAAAACATACCATACATAGTTCTTACATTTTTTGTATCAAAACCTTCAAGACCCTTTATAGTTTTTAATTGACTGCAAGTATTAAACATATGTGCCATACTAGTTACATTTGCCGTATTGAACGGACTTAGGTCTATAGTGGTTAGGCTACTACAACCACTAAACATTTCCCCCATATCCGTTACATTTGCCGTATCGAACTGACTTAGGTCTATAGTGGTTAGACTACTACAACCATTAAACATTTTCTGCATACTTTTAACATCTGCTGTATCCAAGATATCAAGTCCTCTTATTTCTTTTAGTTTTGTCATACCACCAAAATATTCACTTGCATTAGCAGGAAATTTTGCTGTTAGGTCACTATCTATCCTGATAGTTACATCTTTGTTATTTACATAGGCAAATACACCCATAGCAAGTTTTTGCTTGTTCCCTGTCAAGTCCGTATCGCCTTTTACAAAAGTCACTTTTTCTATCTCACCTGCATTTATATCATCAAGTTTGTCAACAAATTTATTTATTGACACCCTGTCATATGGCAAAATTTGCACTCCGCTCGCAACACCAGCATTTGCAAATTTGTTTGCATCAACACCTTTAGCTATATATATAGTTTGTAGCTTACTAGTTTGATTAAACATACCGCTAGTGAGTGTTCCATCACTTATTTGCCAACCCGTTAAATAAAGTGTAGTTATATTCGATGTTCTTGAAAACATAGCCTGGAAATAAATACCTTTTGAAGTATCAAAAGCAGCTAACTCTTCTGACAATTCAAGATTGTAACAACCACTAAACATGAAACTAAAATCAGTCACATTTTCTGTATTAAAATATTCTATCCCTGATATACTTTTTAAACCGGAACATTCTTCAAACATACCCATCATGTTAGTTACATTACTGGTATCCCAAGTATTAAGCCCAGTGATACTCGTTAATCCACCACAATTATAAAAAACATGATCTAAGTTTTTTACCTTCTTAATATCAATGCCACTTACATTAATGCTTGTTAAAACATTACTGTTAGAAAACAATTCTTTCATATATTGTAGGTTTTTTGGTCTAAATGAAGATATATCAATGTTAGCTAAGCTTGCATTATTACTAAACATACCATTCATATTTACTACATCTGCTGCATCAATATTTTCTAACCCATTTATTTCCCTAAGTTTATCCATACCACTAAAATAATTAGATGAATCAGCAGGAAGTTTTGGATTTACATAAGGATTTATCGCAACACTCACATTATATGTAGTTGCTCCTTGTAGAGTTACAGTCTCTATATAACAATCTATTCCTGTTTCAATGTTTCTTTTGTCTCCAGTTAATGTATCAGTGGTTTTTACAAATGATAATTTTACGATACTATTTCTATCTATATTTAATTTATCCAAGAATCTACCGAGTGGCACATCCTCTATATCGTTTAGTATGCTTACACTATCAGATAAAGATAAAGCAGATTTATTTTTCTTTGCATCAGAAAAATTTCTACCTACATAGACATTCTCTAAATCAGCAGTATTACTAAACATATCAGTTGTCACAGTGTCATTATTTACAGTCCAATTAGTCAAATATATTGTTTGTATACTACTTGCCCCTTTAAACATACCCTCCATAGTAGTGACCTTTGCTGTGTCAAATTTTTTAAGTTCATGTGTTAAAGTTAGTGCACTGCAAGTTGCGAACATATAACTCATATCAGTGACTTTTGCCGTGTCAAACTCTTCTATACCAGAAATGCTATTTAGAGAAGCACAATCCGCGAACATATAAGACATATTTTCTACACTACTTGTTATAAATGTATCATTAGGGAAAGTTATAGTTTTTAGGCTTGCACATTTATAAAACATATAACTCATATTTTTTACAGTTTTTGTATTAAAAGGTAAATCTACAGTTGTAAGTTGTTTATTTTCACTAAACATATAACTTATGTCTGTTATATCATTTGAACTAAACACAGATAATCCAGTGATGCTCGTAACCTTCTCCATACCACTAAAATAACCTGACAATTCCTTTGGAAGTTTTGCAGATACATTGGTGTGCAACCTAACTGTCACATTTCCATTATCTATAAAACACTCCACACCATCTGCTAAATCTTCTTTTGTATTTATATTATATTCATTATCATTTTTTACAAATTTAAGACTCTTTATATCAGATACCTTGATATTTATGAGTTTATCCACAAATTTATTAAGGGTCACATAAAAAGTTTGTTTCTCTATATTTACATTATCACTAGCACCAAGTGCTGATGCCTTCATTTTGCTATCAGCAAAGCCCCAACCCACATAGATGTTTTTAAGTTTGTTTGCTTGATTAAACATATTGCTTGTATATACACCACTCTTTACTACCCAGTTTGTTATATATAAATTCTCTACGGATATGCCCTTAAACATATATTGCATATCTGTGACTTTTGCCGTATCAAATTTATTAACTGCATTTTCCAAATCAAGTTGTGCACAGTTAGAGAACATACTATTCATATTTGTTACATTACTTGTATTCAAACTATCAAGCCCTTGAATGCTTGTTAAATTTAAACAATTATCAAACATAGAGCTCATATTGATTACTTTATTTATTGTCTTATTGTATAGACTAGTTATAGTGGTTAAATTTACACAGCCACTAAACATTTTACTTAGATTAGTAGTATCACTAAAGTCAAGGTTAGATAGCCCTGTTATACTTGTTACATTTGTCATACCTTCAAAAAACTCTGATGCATCTACTGGCATTTTTGCTTTCACATTTAATTTTATTCTAACTGTCACTTCGTTATTATTTATAAAAGCATCTATACCTTTGTTGTTCCCCGTAAGGTCTATTCCATTTCCACTTGGGTCAGTATTTGTTACTACAAAAGATAATTTGGTTATATTCTTTTTGTCTATACCATTTAAATTATTTATAAACTTGTTTAAAACGACTGTGTCTTGGTCTAAAAGGATTACAGAAGTATATTGGTCTTTAAGCCCAAAAGCAGTTGCTGACCTCTTGCTCACATCACATTTAGGTCCTACATAAATCGTTCCAACTCCAGCATCCTGAGGAATAACCCTAAGCATATAAGTAGTATCTGTTGTGCTTCTTATTGTCCAATTAAGTAAATAAAGACTTCGTTCTTTAGCAACCAATCCCTTAAACATATAGCTCATATCGGTTACTTTTGCCGTATCAAAGTGACTAACCTTGTCCAGTATAGCTTGGCTATTTTCAGCAAACATATAACTCATATTTTGCACATTGCTGGTATCAAGAGTTTCTATACCATATATATAAGTTAACCTAGAGCAACTCTCAAACATATAACTCATATTTTGCACTTTACTTGTATCAATGCCAGATATATCTATTTTTCCGATACTTCCCATACCTTTAAACATAGCTTCCATTGTAGTTAAATTTTTTGGTCTAAAAGAAGATAAATCCAAACTCTCAAGCTTTTTATTTCCAGCGAACATATAACTCATATCTGTTGCATCTGTTGCATCCAGATTAGATAATCCATCAATACTTGTGACACTTGACATACCTTTAAAGTATCCACTTGAATTAGCAGGAAGCTTTGCTACTACACCATTGCTAATCCTAACTGTCACTTCATTATTCAATGTATAAGCAACTATACCAGTAGCAATGCTTAATCTATCTCCTGAAAAATTCTCATTGCTACGAACAAAAGTCAATTTTTTGATATCTTCTCTATTAATGTTTAGTTTATCTAAAAAATTATCAAGGGTAATTTCAATTCCACTCACAAATTTAACTGAACTACTAACAGCTGTTGCTGTTTGTGTCCTTTTATTAGTAGAAAAATCTGGACCCACAAAGATAGTTGTGAGACTATTTGTGTCCTTAAACATATTAGTAGTAGTTGTAGTATCAAGAACTACCCAGTTAGTTAAACTTAACTCAGTTATACTCTTAACTCCATTAAACATATTTGACATATTGGATACTTTACTTGTATCCATCACATCTAAACCACTTATTTCTGTAAGGCTTCCACACTGTGAAAACATCCCACTCATATTCTCAACATTTGCTGTGTTAAATCCATATAAATCCAACACTTGGAGGCTCGAACAAGATGCAAACATATTTGACATATTTGTCACATTACTCGTATCGAGATTTGATAAACCTGTGATTTGTGTTAAATTTGTCATATTAGAAAAATATCCAGTTGCATCTTTTGGAAGTCTCGCTCTAACTTTTTCTCTTATCGCGATTACTACATCTTTACCATTCACATAGGCAGTCACTTTATCTTGCACAATAGTTTTTGGAGTTCCGTCATATTTATTATTTGATTTTACAATCTCCATTTTTTCTATACTATTTACTGCTATACCGAGTTTATTTAAAAATTTATCTAATACTATATCAAGAGCATTATTAAATTTTACATTAGAATTTACTGATGAAGCATCCTTTGTTTTTTTGTTTTCAGAAAAATCCCATCCCACATAAATAGTTTGTAATTGTGTAGTTCCCATAAACATTCTTTTTGTATCTGTAGTATCAAGAACAGTCCAATTTGATAAATCAAGCTCTTTAATCTTACTCACATTTTCAAATGTAGATTGCATATTTGTTGTATTTTTGGTATCAAATGAACCTAAACCAACGATACTTGTTAAATTTTTACAGTTATAAAATAGATAACTCATATCTGTGACTTTTGTAGTATTAAAGCTTGATAAATCTATGTTAGTCAAATTTTCATTTCCATAAAACATATAACTCATATCTTTGACATTACTTGTATCTAAGTTTGATAATCCAGTAATAGTTTTTACATTTGTCATCCCACTAAAATAATTTTTCGCATCACTTGGAAGTATAAATGGAATAGATGGATTTATCCTAACTGTCACTTTCCCATTATATACAAATACATCTACTGCATTTTCTATTATTGTTTGTTTTTGTCCTTGGACATTATTAGTTGTCTTTTGGAATGATAAGTTCAAAACATTTTCTGCTGTTATCTTATCTAGTTTATTTATAAATTTTGTTATCACGACTCCTTCTATAAACCTTGCACCACCACTACTCTCAGCAGCAACAGTTCTCTTATCTTTGTCAAAATTTGAACTCACATATATAGTTAATGATCTGGCTGCATTCTGATTTCCAAACATATCATTTGTATTTACACTACTTTTTACAGTCCAGTTTGTTAAATAAAATTCGGTAGGCAAAGTAGTACAATAAAACATACAATTCATATCATTTACATTTGCTACATTAAAACTATTAACTATATAACTATCAGATATTTTTGTTCTACAAAACATAAATGACATATCAGATACATTTTTTGTATTAAAGTTTTTTATGTTATCAAAACTTTCAAGACTTCGACAATCACAAAACATCCACTTCATATTTTTGACATTTTCAGTATTAAAGCTTGACATATTTACTGTTTTAAGACTTTTGTTTCCATTAAACATATAACTCATATCTGTGACTTTTGTAGTATTAAAGCTTGATAAATCTAACTCTACAAGATTACTATTCCCAGAAAACATATAACTCATATCTGTGACATTACTTGTATCTAAATTTGATAATCCACTAATCTTTGTCACATTTGTCATCCCACTAAAATACTCTTTTGCACTTGCAGGAAGTTTTGCATTTATTTTTTTATCAATTTTTACTACTACAGTGGTTCCATTTATAATCGCTTGAATTCCTGTTACAAGGTCTACTTTATCCCCAGTATATGTCTTATCATCTTTTACAAATACCAATTCCTTTATATCTTTTGCAGCGATTTTTTGCAAACTCCCAACGAATTTATCAAGGGTAGTGTCTATACCTTCTGTAAATTTTACACTAGTTGCTGCTCCTGTATTCTGTCTTTTATTCTTATCAAATTTATCACTTACATATATAGTGGTTAACTTGGTAGTCCCCTTTAACATATTTGATATAGATGCAGTGCTCTTCACTGTAAAATTAAATAAATATAACTCTGTTATGTTTGATACATCCTCAAACATACTATTAAAATTAGTCACATTTTCTGTATTAAATTTATCAACTATTTCGCCATCTGTTAATTTATAACATTGATAAAACATAAATGACATATTTGATACATTTTTTGTATTAAAGTTTTTTATATCATCAAAACTTTCAAGGTTTTGACATTGATAAAACATACTTTGCATATCTTGGACATTTTCAGTATTAAAGCTTGACAGATTAACTGTTTTCAAATTTGTGTTGCCGCTAAACATATGACCCATTTTTGTGACTTTTGTAGTATTAAAGCTTGATAAATCTATGCTAGTCAAATTTGCGGTTCCATTAAACATATGACTCATATTGGTGACATTTTCAGTATTAAAACTTGATAAGTCTAATTTTGTTAAGCTCTTGTTACCATTAAACATAGCTTGCATATTTGTGACTTTTGCAGTATTAAAGCTTGATAAATCTAATTCAGTCAAGTTGCTGTTACCATTAAACATATAACTCATATTTGTGACATTACTTGTATCTAAATATTTTAGTCCTACAATTTCTGTCACATTTGACATACCACTAAAATAATATGAAGAATCAATAGGAAGTTTTGCCTTCACATAATTTTGCATCCTAACTACGACTTCATTTCCATTTACAAAAGCATCTATCAAGCCAACATTATTTCCACTTGTGAGAGGGTTTTTATTGCCAGCATAATCAAGATTACTCTTTACAAAAGTTAATTTTTTAATATTTGATGTAGTAACACCTAAATTATTAATAAATTTATTTAATGTTATAGGCACAGAGAACTCTTTAAACTGAACTTCGCTATTTGCACCTACTTTATTAGCATCTCTCATACTCTCTGCAAAACGATCACCTATGTTAATGATTGTTAATTTTTCCATACTTTTAAACATATCAGTTGTCTCTGTTCCTTCTGTCACAGTCCAGTTTGTCAAATAAATCTCTGTAGTCGCATTTACATATTGAAATATATATGACATATCTCTAACTTTTGCAGTATCAAAATTATCAACCATTTTATATAAATTTAATTTTTGACAACTAGAAAACATATATTGCATAGTCTCTACATTTGATGTATCTATTTGTTCTATCCCAATTATTTTTTCAAGGCTACTACATCCATAAAACATATAAGACAAATTTGTAGGCTTTGAGTCCTTTAAGAAGCTCAAATCAACACTTTTTAAAGAAACATCATTAGAAAACATATAAGAGAAATTTGTAGTATTTTTCGCATTAAATAATGAAAGACCTTTAATCTCAGTCAAATTAGACATTTGAGAAAAAAATCCATCTGACAAATTCTTTACAAAATATAACTTCACTCCTGGTTTTATGTAAATTGTTGCCTCTTCTCCATTTACTGCCACTATAAGCCTTTCGTCAGTAGTATTAGTATCTTTATTTGTTATTGGAGTTTCAACAACATAACCTAAATTTCTAAGTTCATCAATATCTACATTAGCTTGTGAAAACTCTATTTTTGTAAACGCTTGATATTTTGAGTTGAGTTTATAAAAGAACCTATCAACTTCTAATATGTTATCAGAATCCCCACTCTTACTAAATGATAACATTGGTTTATATCTAAACATATTAGTATCTTTTATGTTTGTCCTACCTTTAACAAAGAGTTTATTTTCTCTCTCTGATTTTACTATTACTTTTTCCAAATTATTTGTTTTTTGGAACATATAATTTAAATTAGTTGTATCTTTAATAGCAAAATTTGATATATCAATTTCTTTTAATGAACTACATCCATAGAAAATCCAACTCATATCAGTTACATTACTTGTATCAAGTGTATTTAATCCAAATATACTAGTTAAATTTTTGCAGTCAGTGAATAGCCCTCTCATATCTTTTACTTTACTTGTGTCAAGTCCTGCTATATCTACTCTCTCCAAACTATGGTTTTGTCTAAATATATCTAAAACCTCTATTAAGTTTTTTGCCTTAAATCCAGATAAATCTACTTCCAATAATTTATAATCATA
>CAMIYN010000033.1 GCA_946403075.1 uncultured Lachnospiraceae bacterium
AATTCAATTTCTTCACCTTTCATATAAGATAAAATCCCATGTAAAAAAGTCATAAGTCCTTTTCCACCACTATCTACAACACCAGCCTCTTTTAATACAGGGAGCATATCTGGGGTTTTTTCTAAAACTTCATCACCATATGTTACAATTTTTTCTACTTTTTCAATCACAGATATATTTTTAGATTTTACTTCTAATGCCTTTTCTGATATACCACTTATAACAGTTAAAATTGTTCCCTCTTTTGGTTTAACTACTGATTTATATGCTGTGTCTTTTGCTTTACTTATAGCATCAAAAATTGCTATTTCATCCAATTTTTTTAAATCTTTTATACTATTTGTAAAACCTCGTAAGATTTGACTCATTATTACACCACTATTACCTCTTGCCCCTCTCAAAGAACCACTTGAAATAGTTTTACACACTTCTTCTATCGAATTATTTTGAAGATTTGATAAAGCATTTACAGCTGACTGCAAAGTCATAGACATATTCGTCCCAGTATCTCCATCAGGAACAGGGAATACATTTAATTCATTTATATATTCTTTATTTTTAGTAAGTAGTGAAGCACCTGCAATAAATGCTTCTTTAATTTTTATACCATCCATATGTATCTCCTTAATCAACTAACCTTATTCCCTCAACATATATGTTAATTTGTTTCACTCTCAATTTTGTAGTTTCTTCAACTTGATATTTTACATTTTCAATAACATTATCTGTGCAAGCTTTTACATTAACACTATATGCAATAATTATGTGTAAATTAATTATAATTTCATTATCGACTACCTCAACCATTACACCTTTTGTGAGTTCATCTCCACTCAAAAGTTTTGCAATTCCACTCGCAATACTTACACTTGCCATTCCTACTACACCAAAACTCTCACAAGCTGCGAGTCCTGCAGTTTTTGCAATAAACTTGGGGTTAATCTTTATATCGCCATATTTTGATTGTAATATCGCATCCATAAGCTTCTCCTTTAAATTATTCATTTAAAACATCATACTTTATAATATTATTTTCTATCACAAGCAAATTCTTATTATAATTTTCATCTTCAAGTAATTTTATAATAATAGTAACATTTGGTACATTGAAACTTTCAAATATATCTGTTATTGATGTGCAAGTATTAATCAAACTAAATTTCAATTCATCCCAAAGTGGTTTTAATTCATAATTATCATCAGTTATAATTTTTGATAATCCATCTTTCCATAGTTCTACAGACACAACTCTTTTTAAATAATTTTCTCTCACAGTGATTCCATCAAAACCTTCATCTTGCAAAACAAAATCTATTGTCTCTTTTGCATCATAAAAATTATCTTCATCTTGTGAAATCTCTCCATCAATAGATACTCTTCTCCAACCATAATCTTTATAATATTTAATATCTAAATTATATTCATCTCTATACATTTTTATATATTCTTTTCTTATATTAATAGACTCATCAGTAGTAGAATCCATTGCTTCAAACATTTTTTCATATAACTCTTTATCATTATTGCATATTTTTTTTATGCTCTCATCAAAATTACTACCATCTTCTGCAATATCAAAACTAACTACATTTATTTCTTCATTTTTATTTGATAAATGCATACATCCCGGAAATGAGCCACCTTTATCATTATGCAAAGTATCTCCAACAAGCACATAACCATAAATCCAAAAATCCCCATAGATTTTGATATCATTTAAATCACTCTCATCGTATTTTATTATATTAGGTGATGGTATAAAAATAGTAGATTCACTAAAAAAATACTCTTGCTTAATTAAATAATCAGTAATGGGTTTTAAATATTTATCATTACCTGTGTAATGAAATAAATTTTTTGATATATCAGTAATCTCATCTTCTTTAATACTATCTATATTTTCTTCATAATCTACTTCCTCATATAAAAAATTTTCAGTAATATTATCATTTTCTTCGGTAGGTTTTGTTTCTTTTGATATATCAGTATTTTTTGCAGTAGTTGATGTAATAGTTTCTTTCTTTCCACAAGAAACTAAAATTAACATAATTATAAAATAAATACCAAATATGAGATTTTTTTTCATATCACTCTCCTCATTTATATCAATTGCCATATTCTATTGATATATCATAAAATTTATTTAATAAATCATCTACAACAATATTTTTTTTGTCTGTCTCATTTAAATCTAATATATTTTTCCCTTCGTGCATCATTATAAGTCTATTTCCATAATTTACAGCATATTTTAAATTATGTGTAACCATTAATGCAGTAAGTTTTTTTTCTAATACTATTTTATTTGTTAACTCCATTATAACATCAGCAGTTTTTGGATCTAAGGCGGCTGTATGTTCATCAAGAATTAAAAAATCTATATCTATCATAGTTGACATCAAAAGTGCTACTGCCTGTCTCTGTCCTCCTGATAATGAGCCCATAGGTATATCACATTTATCTTCAAGTCCTAAATTTAAAAATTTTAATTGTTCTTTAAATAAATCTATTTCATCTTTTTTAACTAATTTAGTAAGTGAAAAAGGTTTATTTTTATTTTTTGCAAGTGATAAGTTTTCTATAATATTTAAACTGGGACATGTTCCCATTGATGGATTTTGATAAACTCGCCCTATTCTTTTCATCCTTTTATACTCAGGCATATTAGTTATATTTTCATCATTTAAAAATATTTCACCACTCTCAAGTGGAATTGAGCCACAAATAATATTTAAAAGTGTAGTTTTTCCAGAACCATTAGAACCAACTATTGATACAAACTCACTTTCATTAATTTTTAAATTAAAATTGTTAAATACACAAGTCTGTGTAACAAGTCCTGGATTATAATATTTACTTGCATTTTTTAATTCAATCATTTTTTTACTGCTCTCTTATTTTTGATATTTAACATAAGTATTATTAGTAATAATATAGAAGTAATTAATCTTAAATCCCTTGGATCAAGTCCTCTATCAATCGCTATACTTATGCAAGCTCTATACACAATCGAACCTATTATTACGGCAGTAGTTGTTTTTAAAAATTTAAATCTTTTCATTATCTGCATACCTATTATAACATTTGCGACTGCTATAACGAGTGTACCAGTTCCTGCACTTATGTCAAAAAATCTTCTGTCTTGAACAAATATTGAACCTGCAAAAGCAACAAAACCATTTGCAATAGCAAGTCCTATGATTTTTATATTTCCTTTATCTTTTGCAAGTGATGTAACCAAGGTTTCATTATCTCCAACACTTCTTAACAAATAACCATTTTTTGTTTTTAAATAATAGTCAAGCAATAATTTACATATGATAACTATTAACAATAAAATTACAAATTTTACAAACTCTCTCCCAAGAGTCATAAGTCTTGGGTCTATTACATCAACACTGAATATTGTTTTTACTTTATTGATTGGAAGATTTGGTCTACCTGCAATTCTCAAATTAATTGAATAAAGTGCTGTCATAACCAATATTCCTGATAATAAATCTCTAACACCTAGTTTTACATGAATTACACCTGTTATAATTCCAACCAAGCAACCAACAAGGAAACTTATGCAAAGTGCTAAAAAAGGATTTAGTCCATTTAATAATAAAACTGCTGTAATACTCATTCCAAGTGGGAAACTCCCATCAACTGACATATCTGGAAAATCTAAAATTTTGTATGTAATATAAACACCAAGTGAAACTATACCATATAGTAATCCTTCATTTACTATGCCTAAAAATAATCCAGAAAACATATTATGAATTAGAGTTTCAAAAAACATAACAACAATGTTGTATATAATATACATTTATATCCTCATATTATTCTATTGTATCAAATACTTCTGTTGCTCTATCTAATATATCTTCACTAAATGTATATCCCAAAAATTCAGCAACCTTTTTATTTATATATAGAGAAGAATTTTCTATAGTTTCAAAATTTATATCTTTTGCTTTTTTCTCTCCTCTCAAAACTTTAGCAGCCATTCTACCTGTTTGCTTTCCAAGTTCAAGATAATCAAGTCCCATACAAGCAATACACCCCATTTTTACTTGTTCAACTTCTGAACCAAATACAGGAATATTTTTTTCATTTGCTTTTTCTAAAAGAAGTGGTAGGGATGCAACCACTGTGTTATCTGTTATATTAGTCATCACATCAACTTTATCTAAAATTCTATCACATGCAAGTGATATATCACTTGCTTCATTTATACCAACTACAACTACATCTATACCATATTTTGTAGCATAAAACTTATATTCTTCAATAGAAGATAAAGAATTTACTTCACTATTAGTATATATTATTCCAAGTTTTTTTGCATCTGGATACATTTCGTGAATCAAACTTAGTTGTTCATCTACTGGTAATTTATCAGAGGTCCCTGTTATATTTCCTACTGGTGTACCATCTTCATTTGCAAGTTCTGCTTTTATTGGGTCTGTAATAGCAGTATATATTATTGGTATATTTGTATCTCTTGCAAGACTATATGCAGATTGTGCCATTGGTGTAGCAATAGCAACTATCATATCCATATTATTACTTACATAATTACTATATATTTGTTGAGCAAATCCAGCATCTGTTTGTGCATTGTCAATTTTATATTCAATATTTTTTCCATTTTCAAATCCTTCTTCTCTTAAACCCAAAATAAAACCCTGTCTACAATTATCAAGAGATGGATGCTCTGCAAATTGACCAATTCCTACTCTTAAAACTTTATCGCTACTCACATTGCCAGAACAAGCTGATAAAAACAAACATAACAACAAACTTACTATACTAATTTTATTTAATGCTTTCATATTAATCCTCCAAATTTTACTTTGCAACTTCAGTCGCTCTTGTTTCTCTTATAACATTTACTTTAATAGTTCCAGGATACTGCATTTGTTCTTCTATTTGTTTTGCAATAGCCTTTGCCATTATAACCATGTCATCATCATTTACTTTTTCAGGCATTACCATTATCCTAATTTCTCTACCAGCCTGCACCGCATAAGAACTTGCCACCCCTTGATAAGAATTTGTTATTTCTTCGAGTTGTGAAAGTCTTTGTGTATATGTTTCAAGGGTATCTCTCCTTGCACCTGGTCTTGCCGCTGATATTGCATCTGCCGCTCCAACTATAAAAGCAATCGGGCATTGTGCAGGAACATCTCCATGATGTGATTCTACTGAATTTATAACTTCAAATGGTTCTTTATACTTTTTGCATATATCAACACCTATTGACACATGTGTACCATCAACTTCATGATCTATCGATTTACCTATATCATGTAATAAACCTGCTCTTTTTGCAAGATTTACATTATATCCCAATTCATTTGCCATAATGCCAGATAGCTGTGCTACTTCTATGCTATGCACCAAAGTATTTTGTCCATAACTTGTCCTAAATCTCATTCGCCCAAGTAGTTTAATGAGTTCTGGATGTAATCCCCTAACACCTATTTTCATAACAGCATCTTCACCACTCTGTTTCATCATATTATCTACTTCTTTTTTACTCTTCTCTACTATTTCTTCAATTCTCGTAGGATGAATTCTACCATCCAAAATCAAATTTTCAACTGCAAGCCTTGCAACTTCTCTACGAATTGGATCAAAACTTGATAGCACAACTGCTTCGGGTGTATCATCAATTATTATTTCAACACCTGTTAATTGTTCTATTGCTCTAATATTTCTACCCTCACGACCTATTATTCTTCCCTTCATATCATCATTAGGAAGTTGCACTACTGAGACTGTTGCATATGAAACTGTATCGGTAGCACACTTTTGAATTGTTTGTAAAATTATCTCTTTTGTGTTTTTATCAACTTCTTCTCTTGCTATCTGTTCTTGTTCTTTTATAAAAACAGCTGTGTCGTGTTTTATATCTTCTTTTACAATATTGAATAACTCAGTTTTTGCTTGCTCTTTTGTATATGTAGATAATCTCTCAAGGTCTTTTAACCTCTTTTCAGTTAATTCAGTAGTCTCTTGAATTTTTTTTGTTAAATATTCTTCTTTCTCTTGCAAAACAAGTTCTTTCTTATCAAGTGTTTCTGCTTTTTTTTCAGATAACTCATCTCTCTTTAATGCTCTATTTTCTATATCTGCAACTTCTTTTCTTCTTTCTCTTATTTCTGTTTCAAGTTCAGTCCTTTGCTTTAATATTTCTTCTTTTGCCTCTAACAAGGCATTTAATTTGGTACTCTCGGCATTTTTGATAGCATCGTCTAATAGCTTCCTTGCTTTCGACTCGGCTGAGCCTATTTTTTCAGTAGCATCCTTTTTTTCTATTGTTCTTCCTACTCTATATGCAATAAATCCTACAATTAACACTATCAAAGCACCGAATAGAATTATCGTATTCATAATCAATGCTCTCCTTAAATAATTTCTTACTTAACAATTTATTATAATATTTATAAAAATATAAATCAAGTTATAAATAATTAAAGTATTATTTTATTTACTATCTTTTATTAAACAATTATATTTAGGTATTAGCCTTTCCATACCACCCATATACATCCTGAGTGGTTCTGGTATTTTTACACTGCCATCTTCCATAAGTAAATTTTCTAAAAATGCTATAAGCATCCTTGGTGGTGCAACACAAGTATTATTTAAAGTATATGCAAAATAATTCTCTTTTTCACCTTTAATCCTAATTTTTAATCTTCTTGCCTGTGCATCTGATAAATTACTACAACTTCCAACTTCAAAATACTTTTTTTGTCTTGGACTCCAAGCTTCTATATCGCAAGATTTAACCTTCAAATCAGCAAGGTCTCCACTGCAGCATTCAAGTTGTCTAACAGGTATTTCTAAACTTCTAAAAAAATCAACTGTGTTTTTCCATAGTATTTCATACCACTTCATAGCATCTTCTGGTTCACATACAACTATCATTTCTTGTTTTTCAAATTGATGTATCCTATAAACTCCTCTCTCCTCTATTCCATGTGCTCCTTTTTCTTTTCTAAAACAAGGAGAATATGAAGTCATAGTTATAGGTAATTTTTCTTTTTCTATTATTTGTTCCTTAAATCTACCTATCATTGAGTGTTCGCTTGTTCCTATTAAATACAAATCTTCACCTTCAATTTTATACATCATTGCTTCCATCTCTGGAAAGCTCATAACTCCACTTACAACATCTCCATGAATCATATAAGGTGGTATACAATAAGTAAAACCTCTATTTATCATAAAATCTCTTGCATATGAAAGTATTGCAGAATGAAGCCTTGCTATATCACCAATTAAATAATAAAATCCATTTCCAGAAACTCTACCTGCACTATCCATATCTATCCCACCAAAACTTTCCATTATATCAGTATGATATGGAACATTGAAATTAGGAACTTTTGGTTCACCAAATTTTTCTATTTCAACATTTTCAGTATCATCTCTTCCAATAGGAACAGATTTATCTATTATATTGGGTATTTGCATCATAATTTCAGTGATTTTTTTATCTAAAACTTCTGTTTTCTTTTCAAGCTCAACTATTTTTTCGCCATCAATTCTAACTAATTCTTTATTTTTTTCTGCTTCATCTTTTTTGCCTTGCTTTATCAGATTTCCAATCTCTTTTGATAAAACATTTCTCTTGTTTCTCAAGTTATCTCCTTCAAGTTTCACTCTTCTAATCTCATCATAGAGATTAACTACTTCGTCTACAAGTGGCAATTTTTCATCTTGAAATTTCTTTTTAATATTTTCTTTAACTAATTCCTTATTATCACATACAAATTTAATATCTAACATATTTACTCCTTAAAACTAATTATTCTTTTTTGTCTCTCTTTTTTTAGTAGCCTGCCTGATTACATTTATATTGTCAACCAAAATTGGCTCATAAATTATGCCCTCTTCTTTTGGAAATTTTTTATCAATAGTAAATCTAAGTGCATTATTTACAAAACCTGATGCTATATTTAAGCAATCGACAAAATTATATCCAAAAAGAGCTGCTTCAAAAAACAAAACATCAAATAAATCTCCTGTCCCTGACCTATTTTCAAGTTTTTTTACAAAATTACAAGTTGTTTGTCTAACCCCTTTATCTCCATCATATACATCAAGAACTGTTACTACCCCATTATATAACTCAATCCCAGTAATTAATGAAATCTGATTTTTCTTTACAATTATTTTTTCTAATAACTCTTTTATTGCCTCAATTACTTTTTTTGAAATATGTTCAAGTTTTTCTTTCTCAGAGTTTTCAAAATTTAATAACCCACATCTAACTCTTAATTCTTCATAATCTATCCCTGTTAAAAAACAAGCTTCAGTTAAATTTGGAGTTATAACATCAGCAATTTCCATTAACTTTTTATAATTTTTTATATGCTCATCTGTCATTTCACAATACAATTTGCCATTATCTGCACAAACTGGATCAACCATTACAAGCATTCTCTCATTCTCCAACTTCAAATCAGCAATGTATTCTCTTATATTAATTATATTTGATGGATTACCTATGTATCCTGTAAGTATTCCATCAAATTTAAATTCATTTTCCTTCCACTTATCTAAAACTTTTGGTAAATTTTCATTTAAATCAACTTTATAGTGATTTTTATACCCTGTGTGATTTGATAAATAAGAAGTTATACAGCAAGATGCAACATCTCCAAATGCTGATACGATTGGAATTTGTGAAGTAATAGAACACTTCCCATAACCTGAAAAATCATTAATTAAAGCTACTCTCTTTTGCATATTAACACCTCATACTATTTTTTATATCTAAAATATTTTTTTTGATATTGCCTTTAAAAATTGACGAGCCTACTACAAATATATTAGCACCAGAATCTTTTATATTTTTTATATTATGAATATTTATTCCACCATCAACTTCAATGTCTACTTTTAAATTGTTTTTATCAATAAAATTTTTAATATTATTAATTTTTACATAAGTATCTTCTATAAACTTTTGTCCACCAAATCCAGGGTAAACCGACATAACAAGCACTAAATCAATTTTATGTAGATAATTATAAATTTTTTTTTCATCTGTATCTGGTTTTATGGATATGCCAATTTTTTTATTTCGATCTTTTACCATTTTTATACATAGTTCTATATTCTCAGTTGCTTCAAAATGCACTGTTATTATATCACTTCCTACATCTATAAATCTATCTATATATCTCTCTGGTTTAACTATCATTAAATGAGTGTCAAAAGTCATATCATTAATATTTTCTCTGAGTGATTTAATAAAAGGAATTCCATAACTTATATTATTAACAAAAATACCATCCATTACATCTAAATGTAAAATTTCTATATTACTCTCTCTCAAACTATTTATATCATTTTTTATATCATAATAATTTGCATTTAAAATTGATGGGGCTATAATATATTGCATAAGTTTTAATTTATTTCTCCTTAAAATTTATTTTATATGAAGCGAGAACTTCATCATTAACTACATCTACTACTTGGACATTTCCAGTATCAACATTAGGCTCCCCTTCAATATTAGTATATACAACAGATATAGTGGTTCCTATTCTATATTCAGTTGGTTGTGATAATTCAAAATATTTTATTCCATTTCCAGTATCTTGTTCAAGTCTAATTGCTATAATCATTGTATCATTTATATCTTTATCTGCTAATGGAGTTTTTCCTCTTGTCAATATATATGATGTGCTAATTTGTGAAACCCATTTTGATTTAATACTTGATATTATGTCTTCACCTTTATTTCCATTACTTATAATTAAATCAATTATTTTCCCTTTTTCAATATTTAAATTCTTTTCAACCGATTGATAAATCACTCTGCCCACTTCAACTACTAAATTTTTACTATATCTAATATTTCCAATTTCAAGTCCTATACTCAGTAAAGATTCTTTTGCAGCATCAAGTGTTAAATTATATAAATCTGGCATAATAACTATCTCATCGCTAATCCCTTTACTAATTGTGAAAATCAAATCGCCTCTTTCGGCAGAATTCTTTTTATTTACTCCAATAATTTTACCTATTTCAACACTGTTATCATAGACCTCAACAACACTATATTGTAAATTTCTATCTTCTAATAATGATACCATATCAATAAACCTTGTATTATTCAATTTTTCTACATTAGAGAAATCTAAAATTTCACTTCCTTTTGATATAACTACATCTACTTCATCCCCATAATTTAACTCATCATTTAATATCTCAATAATTTGATTATTATCATAAACATCACTATATACACTATCAACAACATTTAATATTATACCATAATCTCGTGAAAGATTTCTTGCTATCTCTATATCTACCCCTGGCAGAGAATTTTTTAGCCTACTAAAAACTATACTATTACTATTTAACTCATTATTAGCATTTCTATTTGATGTAATAATAATAAATGAAAAAGACAAAATCAATACAATAATTATTGATAAAAATACAATATTTAAACTTTTATTCCTCAATACATAATTTTTCTCATTCAATCTCTTTTTACCTATATTTACATAATTCCTTGACACCTCTTTTATTATTTTCATATCTTTATCACTAATGATTACAGTTTGTTCATTATTATCATTATAGACATCATCTACTATGAATTTCCCTTCTCTATCAACTAAGGCTTTTTTTAAATCTAAAATTAATTCTTCTGCATTTTGATATCTATCACTTGGCAACATCTTTGTAGATTTTAAAATTATTTTTTCAAGGCTTTTATAAATATTACTATTATCTATACTTGGAAGTTTAATATTTTCTCTAATATGAGACAAAATTATAGCAACAGGCGAATCTCCTGAAAATGGTACAACACCAGTTATCATTTGATACATAGTGCAACCAAGTGAATACAAATCTGATCTAAAATCTACATTTTCATTTCTTGCTTGTTCTGGTGATATATAATGGACTGTGCCTATAATTGAAATATTCCTCGTAGTACTACTAATTGCTCTCGCAATTCCAAAATCAGTAATTTTAGGTATTCCTGCATTTGTGATAACTATATTTTGTGGTTTAATATCTCTATGTATAATTCCTTTTGAATGAGCAACTTTTAATCCATCTGCAATTTGTATAGCTATATTTATAGTCTCTTCATTACTTAATTTTCCATTTCTCTTTATATACTTATCAAGTGTTATACCATCAATATATTCCATTACTATATAGTGATACCTTTTATCATCTACAACATCAAAAACATTTACAACATTTGGGTGTTTTATTTTTTCACCAGCAATTGCCTCAACTCTAAATTTATTAATAAATTCTTCATCAGTAGCGAGTTCATCCTTTAAAACTTTTATTGCTACAATTTTGTTTGTTTTTAAATCTCTTGCTTTGTAGACATAACTCATTCCACCTATTCCTACCAATTCTAGTATTTCATATTTTTCTATAGAAATCTTTTTATTATTATATGATTTATTATTCTTTTTCACTGCTAGGCACATCTCCTTTTTTGTTTTTTTCTGTATTGTCTCTATCTTCTATCTTTTTTCTACTTCTACCTATTATATCTCTAAATCTTTCTTTATCTTTATCAAGTATTTTTTGTATATTCAAATCAACATCATCACCAAAATTTTCTACACCTACATCTTTTTCAAAAGTATATTTTTTTTCTTCCATCTCTTCTTTTTCTTTTAATAAGTCAAAAATTTTTTTATTTTCATTTCTATTTTCTAATTTCTCTTTTTCAAATATACTCATACTCTTGTCTATGTAATCTATATAAATGAGTATTACTCCTATGTTATCAAGTCCACCATTATCATTTGCCTTATCTATCAATTTATTTACTTTATCTTGTATAGAATTATCAGAAACAACTATCTTGTATATTTCACTATCTAAAACCATATTGGTTAGCCCATCAGTGCAAAATAATACATAATCTCCAACTGACAATTCTTTTTCAAAAAAATCAGGCTTAACTTTTTTTTCAGCACCAATTGCTCTTGTCAATTGATGTTTATATTTATTATATAAATCTGAATTCCTTACTATATTATCCGCTCTAACAAGTTCTTCTGCAACACTATGATCTCTCGTTATCTGTGTTATATCACCTCTTATGTGATAACATCTCGAATCCCCTACATTTGCTATAAGCAATCTATCATTATCAATAGTTCCAAGCACAACAGTCGTTCCCATTCCATTAAAATCAGAATTAGCCAAAATACGATAAAATAAATCTGTATTTGCAAGAGTTAATGCTTTTGACATCTCTTCTATGTAGTCAGCACCAACTTTTGTTCTTTTTAATTGGTCAAGAATAAATTCACAACTATGTTTTGAAGCATAGCCACTTTTCATATTACTACCAACACCATCTGCAATCAAAAAGATATTAGGAAAAATTCCTACTTGATTTTCACTAACTATAAAATAGTCTTGATTAGTTTGTCTTATTTTTCCATAATTTGTTTTTGCAAAAACTTGCATTAATTCTCCAATTTATTTATAAATCTATTTACTAATTGACCACAAGATCCACTTATATCTTTACCTTGACTCCGTCTAACAGTTACATTAATTTTAGAATCTTCTAATACTTTTTTAAAAACCATTATTTGTTTTTTGTCTGGTGGTAAAAAAATACCATTATCAATAGTGTTTATTGGAATTAAATTTACATTAAAATCAACTCCATTATTTTTCATTTCACTAATGAGTAGTTTTGTTAAATCTTTAGCACAATTTACACTATCATTAATATTTTTAATTAAACTATATTCAAATGTAATTCGCCTTTTAGTTTTTTTATAATAATATTCCATTGCTCCTAAAACTTCATTTAATTTATATTTTTTTGATATTGGCATTATAGAATTTCTAATCATATCACTACTTGCATGTAAACTCAATGCAAGAGTTATAGAAAGTTTCATATCAGCAAGTTTATATATTTTATCAACTATCCCACAGGTAGATATTGTAATATTTCTATGACTCAAATTTTCACCATCTACATCATTAATAATATCTAAAAATTTTATAAAATTTTCAAAATTATTTAATGGTTCTCCACTACCCATAATGACAATATTTGAAATATTTAATTCAGTATCTTTTTTAATAATATAGAACTGTGATAAAAGTTCACAAACATCTAAATTTCTAATAAGCCCATTTTTAGTTGAAGCACAAAATTTACATCCCATATTACATCCAACCTGCGAACTCATACAAACAGTAAAGCCATACTTTGCTTTTAACAAAACACTCTCTATTATGTTATCATCATAAAGCTTTATTAAATATTTTATACTTCCATCAACAGATTCAATTTTTTTATATATAGTAATTTTATCTAATGTGAAATTCTCTTTTAAATCACAAATTAAATTTTTATTAATATTTGTCATTTTAGAAAAGTCATCTATTTTATCTCTATGTAGCCATCTGAAAATTTGATTTGCTCTATATTTTGGTTCATTTCTATTTGACAAATATTTAGTTAATTCACTTTTTGTTAAGCTTTTTATATTAATCATTTAATCCTTTTAAAAATTGCAAAATAAAATCCATCTGCAAGATTATTTTTGTTAGTAAGAATTTGTTCTTCATCTATTAATAAAAAATTTTTGTTTTTTTCTAAAAAATCATTTACTATTTTTGCATTTTCACATATATCAATAGTGCAAGTTGAATAACTAATTATTCCATCAACATTTAAAGATTTAGATTTTGTCATTAAAATTTGATATTGTAATTTTTGTAAACTTTCTATCTCATTTATTTTAAAATTATATTTAATATCAGGCTTTTTTGCTATTACACCAAGTCCAGAACAAGGAACATCACATATGATAACATCATATTTATTTTCGTCAAGGTGCATAGCATCTTGTTTCATTATTGAAATATTTTTTATTTTTTCTCTCGCAAAATTTTTAATTAATAAATCAATTTTTTTATCTATTAAATCTCTTGCAATAAAAATTGAGTTATCAAAAAAATCTTTTTTATAATTCTTAAACAAATGATAAATTCCAGATATTTTCCCACCTGGTGCAGCACAACAATCCAAAATTTTTAAATCAAATTTATGAGTAATATGTAGTTTTATATTTTCAAATAATTTATCTATAAAATATATAGAGCTAATATCTTCTATGCTTATTAAGCCATCTTTGAAGCATCTTAAATCCCATATCCCCCCAACAGAATCTATTTGCAATACTTTTTGATTTATTAAGTTTAGAGAACCTTTATATTCTATAAAACTAATATTATAGTTATTTAATTCATCCTTGATTTTTTTTATCTCTCTTTCATCGTTTGTATTTATTCTTAAAAATATGTGAGTAAATGTGTTAAAACAATGAAACATTTGAATTATTAAATTTTCTCTATCATTATCACTATTTAGATTTTTTAATAAAAAACTAAAAATGCTACTTGGTATTGAATATTTTATATCATTTGATATATCATTATCTTCTAAAATTTTTTCATAACTTATACTACTATATATGTTTCTTGATAAGGCATTTACAAAATTCCCCAAAAAAATTCCTTTATATTTTTTTGCAAGTTTTACACATTCATCTATAGTTGCATAAGATTTAAAATTTTTTAAAAAAAGTATTTCATATATAGAGATATACAATATTATTAAAATCTTTTTATCAATTTTATTGATTTTAACATTTGAATATTTATTTATTATATATTCAATTAAAACCTTATTTTCAAGAATTCCAAAAACTTCTTTTTTAATCAAGCTCTTATCTTCTATACTGATTTCGTTATTATCAAAAAAACTATTTATAGCAATATGTGATAGTTTTTTTTTATATAAAATATCACATAACAATAAAAAAGAGCTTTCTCTATAATTTTTCATTTTATAATTAATCTCTTCTCCTACCAAACAATAAAGAAAATCTTAGTAGTTGTAATGCTGTCACAGCGGCAGCAGCCACATAGGTCATCGCAGCAGCATTTAATACTCTTTTTGCTCCATATAACTCATTTTCATCCAATATCTGTAAATCTCTTAATGTATTTATTGCTCTCCTTGATGCATCAAATTCTATTGGAAGTGTCAATAATTGATAAATAAGAGTAGCACCAAAAGCATACATTCCTAATCTAATTAAATTTAAAGAGCCAAAAATAAAACCTATAAACAAAACTGGTATAGAACATTTAGATATAAAACTAAGTGTAGGAGTTATAGCCATCTGTAAAACTAAAAATGAAAATCTTTCATTATCTTGTATAGCATGCCCTACCTCATGAGCCGCGACACCAATACTTGCTATTGAATTACTATTTATTGTAGAATCAGATAAATTTAATTCTTTTTTTAATGGTGAATAATGATCTGTCATATTCCCTGGTACTCTACCTATAGCTACATCATATATTCCATTTGCATTCATTATTCTTTTTGCTACTTCTGCTGCGGAAATATTAATATTTGATCTCACATTTTGATACTTATTAAAAGTATTTGTCATATAAATTTGTACAACTATTGTTAAAAATATACCAAATATTACTAATAAATAAGTGCTATCATAATAAAACATATAAACCTCCTATATATTTATTTTTTTAAATAGGGCTCGCGATGCTTCGCCCCTACGAAAGACCTACAGTGTGGGCTCCAAAAGGTTCGCACCTACGAAAGACCTACAGTGTGGGCTCGCGATGCTTCGCCTCTACGAAAGGCCTACAATGTGGGCTCCCAAAGGTTCGCACCTGCGATATACCTATGGTGTGGGGCACCAGAGATTCGCCAATACATTATTATTTTCGCCCACTACCTATTCTTATATCCATTTATAAAATCTTTTGAACTCATTTTTTTCTTACCTTCTATCTGCAATTTTGTTACTTTTACAGTCCCATCAACTAATTTTGCATATAGTTCTGAATTTGCAATAAAAAATACATCATTAATCCATATAGTATCACTTGATATAATATTATTTACTCTTTCAACTTCAAACAATTTCAAAAATCTATCATTAAAACTCGTATAGACACTTGGCCAAGGATTATATGCTCTAACCTTTCTACATAGATTATCAATGCTTTCTTTTTTTAAATCTACAAATCCATCTTCTTTTTTTACAAGTTTTACATATGTAGCTTCATTTTCGTTTTGTGGTGTTTTTTTAATATTTTCAAAATTTTTCAAAGTCTCAATTACCAAATCTGCGGTCATAATAGATAATTTATTAAACAAAAATTCACAATTCTCATCTCCTAATAAATTCAATTCTTTTTTTAATAATATATCCCCACTATCCAATTTCTCTTCCATAAGCATTGTTGTAGTTCCTGTTATTCTATCACCATTTAAAATACAACTCTGTATTGGGGATGAACCTCTATACTTCGGCAAAAGTGAAGCATGACCATTTATACAAGCTATCGGTATATCAAGAATTTCTTTTGATAATATTTCCCCATATGCTACTACAACTAAAAAATCAGGTTTTGAATCTTTAATTAAAGATATAATTTCTCTATCATCTTTTAGTTTATTAGGTTGATAGTATTTAATGTTATGCTCAATACAAAATTTTTTTACTGGTGAAAAGCTTATTTGCATTCCTCTATTACTCTTCTTGTCTTGTTTTGTCAATACAAACATCAAATCTATTTCATTGTCTTTATATAAATTATCTAATGTAGGAATTGAAAAATCTGGTGTGCCTAAAAATATTACTTTTTTCACTTAACATTTACCTCTTGTTTTTGCATTTAAATATTGTATAACAATTTAATGTTTTAATCAACTAAGAAAAATATAAGAAAAAATTACAGTTTATTCTTTTTATTTACTAGTTATAATATTATAAAACACAAAAAAACATTCTATAAATAACACGGACAAATTTAATTGTGAAATCTTTTTACAATATAGTAGAAATTTTTGATTATTATTCTTGACAATTATAAATTGTTATACTATTATAATTAAGTTGGCAGATTGGTCAAGCGGCTAAGACGCAGCCCTCTCACGGCTGAATCAGGGGTTCGATTCCCCTATCTGTCATTTTTTATTTTCAAATAAAAAATTAATTTATTGTTTTAATTACCTTTTTTACTATTGAAACACAATACGGAAATAATATAGTATATATAATTGCTAAAATTACATCCATAAAAATTTTAATAAAAAATTTTCCAAAAATTAATATAAAACTATAATAACCAAATAATTTAGCATCAATATAAAATACAATTGTATTTAAAATTGAAAGCATAATATTAGATAAAAAAAACAACAAGAAAAGTTTTATTCTACTATTATTTTTAATAAGATTTTTATAAATTATTCCAAATAAAAAACTCAAAATTACATATGGCAATACCCAGAGAATAGTTGTTGCTGTTAGACCATATTCAGAAGTTAATTGAATTAGAAACTCTCCTATTCCTCCCACAATCATTCCACTTATAGGACTAAAAGTTACTGAAATAACATATAATAAAAAAACCTTAAAAGTTAATTTTAAATCCATTCCAATATTTAAAACCAAAAATTTACCTACTACATAAAATATTGCTGAAAGCATTGATATTATACATATTTTGAATATTTTTTTATTAAATTTGTTTATCATAAAACCTTAGCTCCTTGACTTTTTGTATTATTTTTAGTAAAATATGCGAGAAATCAACCGTGTCTGGTTTTAATTTTCAAATATTAGGAGTGTATAAAATGGCAAATATTAAAAGTGCTAAAAAAAGAATTAAAGTCTCTAAAACAAAACAAGAGAGAAATAAAATTATAAAATCCAAAATTAAAATGTTTATCAAAAAAGTTGAAAATTTTGTAGCAAATAATGATAAACAAAGTGCAAACTCAACTTTGGTAGAAGCTACTAAACAGATTGATATGGCTGCTACAAAGGGAGTATATCACAAAAATAATGCTGGTAGAAAAATTAGCAGATTAACAAAATTAGTTAATAATATAAAATAGAGCTTTGCTCTGTTTTTTTTTACAAAATTATTAAGCTATTTATAGATTACCTTATATTAACTATTAATTAATTTTTATATACACACAAGGTCTTATACCATCATCTAAACTATGTACCCCAGTTCCTTTTGATGACAGTCTTCCATCTTCTGTTATTATTGATTGATAGAATTCAGCAGTGACATTTCCATACCACTTTCTTTCTCCAAATAGTCCAGCTGTTCTAAGAAAATAATTTCCACAACCATTGTATATAGCAGGACTAATATTTACTCTAACACCATTATTTTTTGCAAATTGTGTTGGCTTACAAAGTTTTTTAATATCTAATGTCAAAGCATCTCTTTTAGATATTTCTAAATTTTGATTTTTATTATAAATATTTAAAACTTCTGAAATACTAAGTAAAAAAACTTTATCATAAGTATTATTTCCAGAAAATGTTTTGTGATATGGATTTTCATCGTTAATCAAATAAGCAGTATTTATTAACTCCTTCTCACTATTTGAAAAAGCATTATTATAAAATTCATTATTTAGCCAACTTCTAATTGAAGAATCTTCCCAAAAAACTTTTCTATGAAAAATATTAAATGGTTTGCAATCCAATAAATATTTTGTTGTGAGTAAAAGACCTTGTTCATTTTTATCAATTAAAATCCATTCAATGTTCTCTTTTCCATTATAAAAGTTGGCATCTTGCTCGTATTTTCCAAATTCTATAACATCACCAATATTTAGTTTTAAAAAGTCAAAAGATAATTTTATATATTCATCTGTAATTTTAAAATCACTATTATTTTTTACATTATTAATAATATTACTTGCAAAAGTAAAATTAGCAAAAAGAAATAATAAAAATATATTTATAATTATTTTTTTTTTCATTTTACTTCCTTATCTCTACACCTATTTCATTTAGTTTTGAAATAATCTTATTTATAATAGCATCAACTTCATCATCAACTAGAGTATGGTCTAATGATGAAAACAAAAGATTATATGTGACTGATTTAAACCCATCAGGCAATTGACTTCCTTCATATATGTCATATAAATCTAAATGTTTTAATAATTTCCCAGAGTTTTCTATAATTATTTTTTTAATCTCATCAACTTTAAATTCTTTTTTTATCACCAATGATAAATCCCTTTCAACAGATGGGAATTTTGATACTTCATTATACTTTTTATTAAAATCTGCTAATTCACATAATTCATCAAAATACAAATTGCAAATTGTGACAGTTTTATCAATATCATAACTCTTTAAAACTTTAAAACTTACCTCTCCCAAATATCCAATCAATTTATTTTTAAAATAAATATTTGCCCTTCTATATGGGTGTAAGAAATTGTATTTAATGTCTAAATCACTATATCTAACATCAAACAATCCAATTTGATTAAAAATTTTTTCGCAAATTAATTTAATGTAATAAAAATCAACATCATCACCATAAGCACCAAAAGTTAACACTTTTTTTTCAATTGGCAACTCTTTATCATTTTCATTTTTTATATAGATATTGGCTAATTCAAATAACTTAACATTTTTATTCTGTTTTTTATAATTATTTGAGAGAGATGATAATAACCCATTAATTAATTGAGTTCTCATTACTGAAAAATCTTCACCAAGTGGATTTAAAATTTTTATTTGCTTCATTTCAAAATCATCGTCGTTATACATTAATTTTTCATATACCTTTTGAGATTCAAAACTATAATTCATAATCTCAAAAAAACCATTATAAGTTAGAATATTATATAATTCATCTTCCACTAATTCATTATTATCTTTTAGTTTTGGTATTAAATGAACATTATCAAAAGTTAAACTAACATTGTCGTAACCATAAAACCTAATTATCTCTTCTGCGATATCAGCAAATCCCAATATATCTTTTCTTATTGTTGGAACTTTAATATTTAAAGTGTCATTATTTATTGTAGTATACAAATCTATTTTATCTAATATTGTTTTCATTTCATAAGTTTCAATTTTTGTCCCAAGTAAATTATTTATCTTATTTGCACTCACAGATATTTCTCTCTCACTAGTTAAATTATCTATTATAGAAATTGATTCATCTGATATTTCTCCGATACCAAGTTCGCAAATCAATGCACAAGCCCTATCTAATGCTTTAATCGCATTATTGGGATCTAGTCCTTTTTCAAATAAATTAGATGCTTCTGTTCTAAGTCCCAATTTTTTACTTGTATATCTAACATTTACTCCATTAAAATTAGCAGCTTCCAATAAAACTGTTTTAACATTTTCAGTAATCATAGAGTTTTCACCACCCATAATTCCTGCAATCCCAAGAATCTTTTTTTCATCATTTATTGTAAGCATAGTATTGTCAAGAATTCTATCTTGACCATCAAGTGTTTTAAATTTTTCTCCATCTCTTGCAGTTTTTACAATAATTTTTTTCCCCTCAATGGTTTCATAATCATATGCATGCATAGGTTGCCCATATTCCATCATCACAAAATTTGTTATATCAACAAAATTGTTAATAGGTCTTATTCCTACTGCTCTCAATTTGTTTTTTAACCACTCAGGAGATTCTTTTATATCAACATTTTTAATTAATCTTGTTGAAAACACAGAGCACAATTCTTTATTCTTTACATCAATTGAAATATAATTTTTATCAGAAAAACTTGTTTTAAATTGAGTATTTGGTTCTACATAATCTATCTCAAAAGTCGCTGCCACCTCTTTTGCAATACCTATTACACTATAACAGTCTATTCTATTTGAAGTTATCTCAAAATCATAAACAATGTCATCTAATTCAAGTACCTTGATTGCATCATCGCCTACATTACATTTTAAATTTGACATATCAAAAATTCCATCAACATCAGTATATAATGAGTTAGGTCTTCCCAATTCTTCTATCGAACAAAGCATACCAAAAGATTCCACACCCCTTAGTTTACCTTTCTTTATAATTACACCCTTCCCATCATTATCAATATTATGTGAAGTTTTGACCATACCATTTGGCAAAACAACAGGACAAATCATTCCTTCATATACATTTTTTGCACCAGTAACTATTTGAACAATTTCTTTTCCTACATCAACCATACAAATTACTAATTTATCTGCATCAGGATGCTTTTCAATTTTTGTAATTTTGCCAACTACAATATTTGATAAATTTTTATCAAGTCTTTCATATGTCTCAACTTTTGTCCCAGTAAGAGTTATCTTTTCAGCAAATTCTTTTTCAGATACATTTAAATTAGGGACATACAATTTTAAAAAATTATTTGAAGCTTTCATTTATTACCTCATCAAAATTGATTTAAAAATCTTACATCATTTTCATATAATAATCTCATATCATCAATTTCATATTTAAGTAAAGCCAATCTCTCAATACCTATACCAAAAGCAAATCCTTGATGATTTTCTTTATCCAGTCCACAGAGTTCATATACTTTTGGATTTACCATACCACAACCAAGTATTTCAATCCACCCCTCATTTTTACAAAATCTACATCCTTTTCCTTTACACTTAAAGCAAGACACATCCATCTCTGCACTTGGCTCAGTAAAAGGAAAATGATGAGGTCTAAATCTTGTTTTAACATTTTCGCCAAAAAATGCTTTTGCAAA
The DNA here is from genome assembly GCA_946403075.1 of uncultured Lachnospiraceae bacterium. GTDB lineage: Bacteria > Bacillota > Clostridia > Lachnospirales > Lachnospiraceae > UBA3633. Next base: position 21,635 of record CAMIYN010000033.1, read on the forward strand.
TGAATCAAGAACTCCTTTCAAATCAGAAAAGGTAATATTTTTATCAACCACCAATCCCTCTATTTGATGAAAAGTTGGGGAATGTGTAGCATCAACAGCATCTGACCTAAATACTCTTCCAGCAGATATCATTTTTATTGGCAGTTTACCTTTTTCCATAACCCTTGCTTGAACAGGGGAAGTTTGAGTTCTGAGAACGATATTTTCATTTATATAAAAAGTATCCTGCTCATCTCTTGCAGGATGTCCTTTTTCTATATTTAGTTTTTCAAAATTATATTCATCATATTCAATTTCTGGTCCAGTTATAACTTCATATCCCATATTTTTAAAAATAAATTTAACTTCATTATAAACTTTAGTGCAAGGATGAATATGACCTATTGAATAATTTTTGACAGGGATTGTAACATCTATTGCTTCAGTTTTTAATTTTTCTTCAATAAATTTTTCATTTAAAAAATTAAAACATTTTTTAAACTCATCTTCAATAAATAATTTTATATCATTAATCTCTTTTCCATATTTTTTCTTTTCTTCGTTAGAAAAAGTTTTTAATTCTTGCATCAAAAGAGATACCTTACCTTTTTTACTCAAATATGAAATCCTAAAATTTTCAAGTTCTGGTAAACTTTTAATATTTTTTAAAGATTCTAAAACTTCCTCTTTTATTTCTGCAATATTCATATAAACTCCAAAAAAAGCCTATGTTAAACATAGGCAAATTTACAATTTTATATATTATTTTTTGCTATATTTGCAAGGTTCTCAAATGATTTCAAATCTGATACAGCAATTTCAGCAAGCATCTTTCTATTTAAATTTATATTTGCCTTTTTTAAACCAAACATAAATTTTGAATAAGAAATACTATTTACCCTACAAGCAGCATTTATCCTTGTAATCCATAGTTGTCTAAACTGTCTCTTTCTTTCTTTTCTACCTCTATAACTTTCTGTCAAAGCTCGCATTACACTTTGTTTAGCTACTCTATACTGTTTACTTCTTGAACCTCTAAAACCTTTTGCAAGTTTTAAAATTCTATTATGTTTCTTTTTTGCATTTTTTCCACCTTTAACTCTTGCCATAAAAAAATCCCTCCTAAGTTATTAAATATTACAAATATGGTAAAATTTTTTTCATTGTTTTCTCATTAGTTTTATCAACCAATGTATCTTTTCTTAAAGTTCTTTTTCTTTTTGTTGTCTTTTTGTTCAATATATGAGATTTATTTGCCTTCATTCTTACAAGCTTTCCAGTCCCCGTAGCTTTAAATCTCTTTTTAGCTGCCTTCTTTGTTTTTACTTTTAAAGTCGCCATAATATCCTCCTATTTTTTACTTGATAAAATTATACTTATATTTTTGCCTTCAATTTTAGGTTCTTTTTCTATATTACATACATCTTCTAATTCCTTTGCAAAATCAGTCAACATATGTTTGGTATCATTCATTCTTATCATTTCTCTACCACGAAATCTTAAAGTAACTTTTAATCTATTTCCTTTTTCTAAAAATTTTCTGCCAGCATTAATTTTTGTTTTTAAATCATTTACATCAATATTGGGAGTCATTCTTATCTCTTTTAATTCAACTTGCTTTTGATTTTTTTTTGCTTCTCTCTCCTTTTTCATCATATCATAACGATATTTACCAAAATCAATTATTTTACATACTGGTGGATTTACATTTGGAGAAATTTTTACTAAATCCAAATCTAACTCTTTTGCTTTATTATATGCATAATCAGCACTAAAAATTCCAAGTTGCTTTCCATCAGGTCCTATTAACCTAACTTCTCTGTCTCTAATCATTTCGTTAATCTGAATATCATTTGTGTTTATAGGTATCACCTTCCCTTCTAAATATAAAAAAATGAACATAAAGATGCTCATTTAATCACAAAACCTAATTACAATGGTAATAGGTGAGATATGAACATCTACTTTATCTTGAACCTTACTAAAAATCAAACTTTTTAGTGATTCACTTTGTTTTATAAATGGTGTGGAATACAGGTGACAGGACTTGAACCTGCATGCTTTCGCACCAGAACCTAAATCTGGCGTGTCTGCCAATTCCACCACACCTGCAAA
>CAMIYN010000034.1 GCA_946403075.1 uncultured Lachnospiraceae bacterium
ATAATGTAGTCGTTAATCTTGATACTCTATCAACTTCACTATCCCATTCATATTTGCAAGATTTATCTTTATATATTTTATGCCCAGGAAAATAAATCTTACTATCATATGTATACTCTTTTTTTTCAACAATTTCTCCTGTTATAGCATTTATAAAAGTCACTTCATGCGAAACATCATTTGTAATTAACTTCACTCTATATTCATAAGCAGAATCATCTGTGGAAGGATAATTATGGTACCACTGATCACCAGATGAAGTTTTGTGATAACCTGCTACTGCAAATTGAAATTTTGAGCCATTTGCCGATATTACAATATCTACTATATCATTTTCTTTAATTATATGCTGATTAGATATTTTTATTAAATTAACACCAGGTTTTAGAGAAATTGTCATATTTTCCAATAATTTATTGTTTTTATATATACTAACCAAAGCATTTTTAATTTCGCTCATTACAACTGCAGATACTGCTTTAATTATTTCATCTTGTTTATTATTTTTTTGAAAACTAACTTTTACTATATTTGGAGTCCTAAAAAAAGGAAAAGTTCCAGAATCTCTAAAATAGCAATTATCATAAATCGCTGGCATATAATTCACTTCAAAAAAACCATTTGAGCTATTTTCATATGATATCCAATAATAGGCACCGTGTGAATTTTTGACAAGCCAAGCACCATTACTCTCTGGGATAAATCCACCAATACTAAAATTATTTTTATCATAATCATCATCCCAACCTACAAGAGCTACCGCATGACCCGTAAAAGTGACATTAGTATCCTTAATCAAACTCTTATTTAAAAAATGTTCACTTGTCTTTTGCCCATTTACTACCTTGCCCTTTTCTGTTTTCACATAAGAATTTTTCTCAAAAACTTCTTTCCCATCCTTTACAATTGTTTTAGTGCTTGACCATGTGAAACCAGCATACACAGCTCCATTTTTTATAATAAGAGATTTTACTTTATTAAAATCTTTACATAAATCATTATCCACATAACTCTCTAAATCAACAATCCTTTTCTTTTGAATATTGGGGTCTGTATTAAATACACTCTTTTCATTAAGAAAAACATTACGGCCATCACTTTCTTGTACAAAACCTCTCATTGCAGATTGATAATTAAATACTTCATCTGCTAGATATGTATCAAAATACTCATCTATATCTTTTCCGTGAATTGTCTTACTCTGTGGAGCATTCCCAAGTTGGTCTGGTGGTGCATATCTTATAAAATATGAAGCCAGTTTCTCTGACAGATTAAAATCTCCTTTTTCATCAATATATTGTTCCATTTCTTTTTTATAATGCTTCATCATCTCTATTTCTGCTACAGCAGTTGCTGCATACACTACACAATTTCCTACTGACCCTTGATTTCTTGATGGCAACATTAAATCTTTATCTATTATGTATTCCCTTGGCAAAATGTCATTTTCTTCTTTATAAGATAACTTATGACCCTTACTCCCACCACCTTGTCCACCTTCTATGACATATTTTGAGTTAATATTTAAGACTTCTTCTCCAAAAACTCCATTTATGCTAATAGAAACTCCTCCATCTCCACCACCAAAATCTCCGTTTATTCCAGCACCAATTTGCTCTTCTTCATTTATTTTATAATATTCATAAGTATCATTCTTTTTTACAGGAAATCCACCCATACCTCTAATGGTTTCATCATTACCAGTACCACCTAATCCTCCTTTAACTAATCCATCAATTATATTAATACTATAATTATCAAAATTAAAATCTGCTTTTATACCTATGCCACCATCACCAGCTTTTTTATCATCACTATCTCCACCAATACCACCTACTACTATGCCTCCATTTACAGAAATATTACTATCAACTATTTCTATACCATCTTGACCATCAAAAAATATATCTTCAGTGTCTTCATATGGTATATTATATTCTTCAAAAACTTTCTTTTCTTCTTCTGTTAATTTTTCTATTCTTTTTTTACTACCTTTTTTACCTTCTATAAATCCACCATTTATATTGATATTTGAATTTTTTGAATATATCACTGCTTTATCACTATTTCCATATATTTTCCCTTTATATATATTCTTTATAAATTCATCTTTATTTGTTTTCCCATTATCATCAAAAGTAGCTATCTTAAAAGATATGCTATTTTCTGTATCTTTATAATTTGTATCTATTATTGTAAATGTAGAATTTTCTACATATATAGCATAGTCATCAGTAGGCCCCACTATTTCATAACCATTTAAATCTAAAACAATATCAGTATCTACTATACTTATTCTCTCACCCAATGATACATTATCAGTTAGTGTCATAATCTCATCTTTTATAATAAATTTATCACTATAATTTTTATTATTTCCAAATCGTATAGAACTCTTTGTAGCAATATCAACTGATTCTACTTCACTATTTGTTGATATTTTATCTATACTATTTTCTCTATCTACATATTCATTTGTCTCTTCTTCTACCACATTACTTTCATTATTTTCATCGTTTTCTTTTGCTGTCTCGCTTTCTGATTCTACTTCATTTGTCATATCTCCTATCTTATCTGTAGATTCTATCTCACTCTCTGTAGATACATTGCTATCCGTTTCTTCTTGGTTATCGTAAGCATCTACATTATTTGAGATTTCAACATCATTTTCTATTTCAATATCATTAATGTTGTTTTCATTTTCATAATTTTTATCTTCACTATTTTCAAATGAAACACTATCTTCTAATGGCTCAGTAGTTTCAGTTGATTGTTCTGATTCATTTTTTATTTCATCACTTAGATCCATACTTAACTCACTATCATCCTGTGATGTAGTTCCATTATCATAATTTCTATTATTCGTAGGTGCACTCGCGAATGTAGTAATTCCTTCAAGTGTAATCACCATTGACATTACCAATAATAATGATAATAATCTCTTACATATAATTTTGAATTTTTCCATTTTCTTCTCCTTAAAAAAGTACTATATTTTATTTTTTACTACTTTCACATCATTAAAATTTATTAAAAATTTGTGAATTATTTAAATTTAACATATTTTTTATTATTTATCAATTAAAAACTATGATAATTGCTTAAAAATGTAGGAAATCTCTAAAAAACCTAAAATTTATCTATGATTTCATAAAAAAATATATGACTAACACAACTATTTTGCTGCGGGCTCGCGGTACTTCGCCCCTACAAATTAACTCTACTATCTTGCAAGCGGGCTCCCAATGGTTCGCCCCTACAAATTAACTCTACTGTCTTGCACACGGGCTCGCGGTGCTTCGCCCCTACAAATTAACTCTACTATCTCACTGCGGGCTCCCGATGGTTCGCCCCTACAACCCCTACGGCTTACTTTTATATTTTATTTCGTTATACTCACTTCTATCTAAATATGGGAACATATCATCAAGTGCTGTTGATATGAGTTTTCCATTTTTATCCTTTTTTGACATGACCTTTGGTTCAAAATTTTGTTTTTTATCGACTATCACTTCACAAATAGTTGGGCTACTTCCCTCTATCACTTTTTTTATTATCTCATCTGCCGTTTTTTCACTATCTATACAAAAATAATCGAATTTAAAAGCCTTTGCCAAAATACTAAAATCTGGAAAACTAATCCCTGTTGCTTCATCTACTCCCACAAGTGGGGGCTTAAATAGATTTTCCTGTGTCTGCCGTATAGAATGATAGCCACCATTATTTAATATAAATATTTTTATATTTAATTTATTTTGGTATATCGTAGCAAGTTCTTGCATATTCATCATAAAACTTCCATCACCATCTATACAAATAGTTCTAAATGAATTATCATAAGTAGCTACACCAATGCTCGCAGGAACTGCATAACCCATAGAAGCAGCTCCTGAATTTGTAAATAATCTCTGCCCATATTTAATTTTACTTGCCTGCAATGTCATCACACAGGCACTACCATTGCCACAGACAATTCTATCTCTATCAGTCAAACTTTCAAATAATTTTTCCAAAAACACATAGGGATTAATAAAATTATTTTTATAATACTTATCTCTAAACTCATCCCTAACTACTTCAAATCTTTTTACATTACCTCTACACCAGTTAACCCATTCAATATGTTTTTTATTTTTTTTGTATTTTTCTTTTAATAAATCTCTAATAAAATCTTTCACATCCATATTTATAGGGATATCTACTTTTATAGTTGGCTTTTTTAATTCTGCACTATCTATATCTACAACTATTTTTTTTGCAGTTTTTGCAAATTCAAATTTATTATACCCTATCATTCTTATATTCATTCTACATCCAAGAGATAATAGTAAATCACAATTACTTATAGAAAAATTTCCTGCTCTCGTTCCTACTGTTCCACCTAAACCTGCAAAATAAACATTGTCAAAACCTATGATATCATTTGCATTCCATGCGACAGCAACAGGTATTGACAGAGTATCTACCAATTTCAAAAAATCTTTTTCTGCTCCTGCGAGTCTAATGCCAGTTCCTGCTAAAATAAGTGGGGATTTTGCATCATAGATTAGTTTTAATATTTTTTTATAATCATATTTTTTATTTTTCTCTTTTTCTATTTTACTAAAATGTTTTAACTCGCTCTCGTCAACTACAGCTGCTTGCACATCAAGAGGTATGTCAAGCCACACTGGACCCCTTCTCCCACTCATAGCAATAAAATATGCTTTTTCAAGTTCATATGCAATATTTTTTGGGTTTGATACAAGTTTTGCATATTTTGTCATATTTTTAACTGAATTTGTTATATCAAATTCTTGATCGCCTAACTGTCTCAATTTTAAATTTTTTGCAATATGTATAGTGGTTTGGTATTTCACTTGCCCTGATAAAATAAACATAGGAATAGAATCAACAAAAGCACCCATCACACCATTTAAAGCATTTATCCCACCAGGTCCACTTGTTACACACACACAGGCAATTTCCCCACTATAACGACTAAAACCTTCTGCTGCTATACTTGAGCCTTGCTCATGATGATTAAAAATACAATTTATTTTTTTGCAATGCCCTATCGAATCATTTAGATGCATCGCCCCACCACCTGTCACCATAAAGCAATTTTTTATATTTTTACTCACCAAAAATTTTGCTATATAATCACTAACTTTGATTTTCATATAACATTCCTTCGTATATTGATTTTGTGATAAAATTAATTTCTATTTTTTCTCTTGCAGTTTTTAAAAAATTTGTAGTGTAGTCATTTAAATATTTTGATTTTTTCTTTGCAAAATCATATTCTTTATCTTTATCATAATAATTTGATTTATCAATATAATAGCCATCAAAACCTGCAAGGCTTACTTTTTTAGTTTTAACTTCCATCAAAACTTTTATAAACATAACGAGTGAATTATCAATTATGTCAGTTTTTTCATCAATTAATTTTACATAGTCCAATAAAAAACTATTTTTATCTCTCTCAATAGGTGTCACATTTGATGTAAAAATTAATTTGCAATTTTTATCTATTATCTTATATGACATTTGCGAATATCTTTTTGAATTGCTAATAAAAACATAATCTAAATTAATATCTCTAAAAATATCATTTATTGCAATTACGATAGGTTTATTTTCACATATATATTTTTTTATTTTATCCTTTTCTACATATATACTATTTGCAGGTCCAAGCAATATGACTTCTCTATCTTTTAAAACTTTTGATAACTCCAAAATATCTTTTCTATCATCTACTATATTATTTTGATATTCAAAATACATAGTCTCTATCAACTTTTTATCATACATAAGTTTTTTGTCAAGTGAAATATTTTTTAATATTTTATTTATTGACTTAATTGACAAAGTTTTTTTATTCATTAGATATCGCACATAGTTTGGGTGGCAGTCATTTAGGGCTGCTATAAAATAAAACATATTATAACCCCAAGTTGCAGATTTGTAAAAATTTAAAACATTTGCATCTATTGCTTCAAGAATTTGGTCTATATCATATTTTTTGTCATATAAATTATTGAGACTCATTGCTATTAATTCAATAGGAGCATTTCCAGCACTCTTTCCCATCCCATATAAGCTACCATCTACAAGTATTTCTCTCTCTGTGTCTTGTTGAAAAAATGATAAACAATTGGCATAACCCATTTGAAAATTATTATGTGCATGATACCCCAATATAATTTTTTTATTTAATAATTCATCAAGGATATTAAAATAATGTATCAAATTATCTCTATGCAATAATCCATATGTATCAACAATTGATACGGCAAATGGTTCCACACTATTTACTATATCTGCCAAATCTTTTATCTCATCATCAGAATAACTTGTAGTAGATACGAGTTGAGCAAATACAATATAACCCTTTTTCTTTAGCTCTTCACAAAAAGTTAAAGCCTCTCTCCTTAAATGTTTTTTAAAAATTACTCTTATACCATCTATGAAACTATCTTTTTTATCTTTTATATATTTTATATCGCAAGTACCATAATCAATCATTGCGACTACTTTTGTATTTTTTTTATCAATGTTATGAAATGTTTTATCTATTGAAGTTGTGTCTGGAAATATTGACCTATTTACATCATATTGCCTTCTCTCATCTATAAATCCAATTTCCAAAAAATCAATATTTGCATCTACGAGTCTCTCAAATATACTTATAATATTATTAATGCCAAATTCCCAATCATTAATATACCCACCATCACGGAGGGTGCAGTCAAGTAAATATTTTTTGTTTTTATAAAATGGCATAAATGCTCCTATTTAACAAAAAACTGCAAGTTTTTAAACTTTTGATAAAAAGCTTGCAGTTTTTATTTTTATTCTTTTTCATAAACCCACAAAAATACAATTTCTCTGCTGTTTTGCATACGGGCTCGCGGTGCTTCGCCCCTACGGTTAACTCTACTATCTTGCACACGGGCTCCCAATGGTTCGCCCCTACGACTAACACTGCTATCTTGCTGCGGGCTCCCAAAGGTTCGCCCCTACAAATTAACTCTACTGTTTTGCATACGGGCTCGCGATGCTTCGCCCCTACGGCTATCGCTGCTATCTTGCATACGGGCTCGCGATGCTTCGCCCCTACGGCCCCTACGAACTACATCAAATTATTTAATTGCAATATGGTTCTGTTTTTTATTATGCCCAAGTCATTTACTTCATACTCTACATTACCATATCTCACTTTTTCATTTATTGCCATCTCACCTGTCTCTTTAAAGAAATAACTCTCCCCATTTATAACTTTGATCCCTGTTTCAATGTTTCCATCCTTATCAAAACTATAAATATTTATTTTGTTTCCTACCTTGATTTTATATATGCCATTTCTTAATTTATTGTCATCTATTATATATTGGAGTTTTCCATTTGCATCTATAAAATTACCACTGTCGTATACTTTACTGTCTGTTAAAATGTTATTTACACTGACTGCATATAACATATTTAATATATTTTTTGTGGTTTCAAGATTTGATTTGAAATCGCTGCTATCTTGCAATTGGGCACGGGGTACTTCGCCCCTGTGGCTATCTCTACTTTCTTGTAATAGGGCTCGTGGTACTTCGCCCCTACGGTTTGTTTTGGTTTCGTCCCTGTGGTTATTGCTACTGTCTTGCACACGGGCTCCCAATGGTTCGCCCCTACGGTTTATTTGGGCTTCGACACTACTATTTATTTGGGTTTCACCACTACTATTTGTTTCGGCTTCACCACTACGGTTATCGCTACTGCCTTGCATACGGGCTCCCAGTGGTTCGCCCCTACTGTTTATTTCCGCTTCGCTCCTACTGCCGCCCATCGTATTACCTCTTCTATTGCTTAAGTTATTTTCTCTAGTTGTCTGAACATTTGGACCTGTAGATGCATGCAAGCCTGTACCAAATGGAGTTACATTAATATTTACATATCCTAACTGTCCATCAAGTGTATATGCATTTATATATATAGATGTATAGTCGTTAAAAGCAGGTTTTCTATCCGTATATTCAGCACCATCATATACTATTACTTGTCCGTCATTCCCTGGTTTTTCTGTCCTTCTGCAAGAGCATATATATATATGCATCATACCACTATTAATAAATGAATGTCCATCCATATCTAAATCATAGCCATTTAAACAAATTCCTGCATATCCATTTACTGGTATATCATCTGTAAGTATTATATCTTCTGTAAGGAAGAAAAATCCCATTTTAACATTTTGACTATCATAAAATGCTGTCTTTAATGCACTTACTCCACCCTGAGTTAATGGTTCATATGCAAACTTACCGACTTCCCCTGATGTATCTTGGCTCTTACCATTAGTGAAATGCTTATGTGTGTTTTCAAGTTCAGCTATCAATTCTATACTTCCATCTTTTATGTCTAACAACTGACTTACTGGCAAATCTGTTATGCTATTTGTGTCATCTGGCATCACATAATATCTAGCAGTTATTTGCCCATTTGCAAGTGCTGTATCTATTGCAGTATCCCCTACATTATTTATTTTATTAACTTTCCACCTATTTATTCTATATCCTGGTTTTTTGAATATATCTTGTTTAATTTGATATGCTTCATAATACTTCAATTTTATTTCTTTATAGTTTACACTTTGTCCATTTACTTTAATTTCTTGTCCATTTTCTATTACTCCACTTATCAAAGGGTCAGCATTATTTTTTGTGAGCTTTAATGTGTATTCATTCTCTTTCCATACTGACACAAGGTTAACTGTATAATTATTATTATTTTTATTGATAATAAAATTATCCGTTGTAACCCTATAATCTTTATTTAATTCAAATGTGTGTGTTCCATCTGTATATCCTACAAGTGTAAATCCTTTCATCGTTACACCATTAGCTGTAAATGTTATGTTATTTCCCATTCCAGTACCTTGTGATGGAAGACTAGTTTGACTTGGTGTCTTGCTATTGCCATCCGATGCTATGCTTCCATTAATAGTGAATGTGAATTGTACACCTTTCTGTTGCCACAATGCAGAGAGAACAACAGTTCCATCTTCTATATCTATTAATTGCGATACTGATGCAGTCGCTCCATATGAGGTTCCTATATTATTATGACTTATTGATTCATTATTTTTATTTAATACAGATACTATTTGCCAACCTGACAATACATAATTTGGCTCTCTTGTTGCTATATTTCCTAATAAACGAGTTTGAGTATAATATTTTACACTAATTTTATTATTGATATAATTATCATCTAATTTTGCCCCGTCATCATGTTGACTAACTGTATATTGTATATTATATGATATTTCAGTCCACACAGCTGTAAATACTACACTATCTCCGTCACCATTTATTTGCAAATCTTCTACTGAAATTTCTTTGCCAGGATCATATGCTGTATTATCCTTATCATATATCCATTTTGAAATCCTAAATCCATTATAACTAAATAGAGTTGCAGCTTCTAATTTTAAACTTTGTCCTGACATACCGCTGTATACTATATCATTAGAATTAATGTTATATGTGTTTCCTTTCGAGTCATCTGCTGTTCCTGCTTTATATATTACATTAAATTTCATATCTGATAAAGGCTTACTTATAACTACACAAGGCACATCATTCTTCTTTGTAACAAATGTATCAAGATTATTTCTCTCCTCTATCCCTCTCTCTGGTTCAAACAAATCTTTCACAGATACACTATCTATATCTTCTACTCTTTCACTATTCCAATATTTAAATACAACTCCAGTATATGGTTCAGGGAAAGCTATTTTCATCTTACTACTACTTGCTCTAAACTTAAATCCACTTAGTCCCTCCATAAATCCGTCTAAATTTTTACTATATACTTGGAATATATCAGTGCCTTCATTATCTTTTACCACTATTGATGCAGATTTTACTTGCATACAACCATTAACTCCTACCAATATACCTGCCTTTACATTGTTTCCACTTAGGATTTTATTTGAATTTACATTTAATTCCCCTGCCACTTGCAATATTCCATTTAATATCAATATTCCTTGCTCGGCTGTTGTTGAAGCAAGAGTATTTCTAATCAAGTTAAGTTCAGAATCTGCATCCGAATACCAATTACTACCATAATCTATTTTAACTACATACTGCATATTTTCATTGTCGTGTATGTTTACTCTTGACTTCTTGGTTGATGATATAGCGAGATTAGATAAGTTAATTACACCTACAGAAATATTACTATTCTTTACTTCAAAGTCATTTACAATGCTTATGCTTGATTCATTTGCTACATTCAATATTATACTTGCCTCTACATCTTTTATATCTACTATCGATACATCCATCGATGAATTATCAAATGACATTAGATTCCTAAACTTTCCACCTGATACTGTTAATCCAGATACACTCAAGTCTGTTCCGTTCCTTACCCCTGATACTGAAAATAAACTATTAGATGTCATATAATTCTTGAACGAAACATTTGACAATCCAAATGGTTGTGAATTATTTACTGTTATTATTGCATTTGCCTGTGTGTCAGTAGTAGTTGCTTCAAAAATTGCATTTATTGCCTTGAAACTATTTCCTGCTACCAATCTATTTGCACTTACACCTGTCTCTACTTTTCCATATACTCTACCTGATACTCCACTGAATAGAACATAACTTGCTGGTGCATATAATGTAGCATTATAGTTTGCACAATTAGTTATAATTACTTCTCCACCATCTCCTGCAAATCTAACTCCTGTTAAATCTTTACCATTTAGACATATTACTAACTTTCCTGATACATTTATCACTTTGTTGCTTCTTGTTATTGAATTTGTTAAATAATAATAACCACTACCACTAGTTATATCATTTGTATCTTCATTACTCCATGCAGTATATGCAGTGTTATTTACACTATGACTTTCTACCCCTGTATGTGTGCAAGCTACATTATTATACTGCCCACAATCTTTATGCTTGTGTGAACCATCAGTTGACACTTGTATCCATGATGCATTAAGTGAAATCACACCACCATCTACTTTCAATAGCTCTCTATATACTGTCCTTGGTGTAATTGTATTACCTATTGCTATACCATTTACTACACTTGTTCCTGCTACACTTGTGCCATTACTATCCTTAATGCCACTTACTCTCCAGTTATTCACTTCATATGATGTCCTTGTAAAACTTGATACCTTTATCTGCACTGGACTATAGTAATAAACTACTTGTGGTTCCATTACACCCTGTGCTGCTTGAGCTGCCTTATTATATTCTATCTTATATTGATATTCTTTCCAAACTGCATACAAATATACTACATCTTCCCCATTTATTTTCCTTCTTGCATAATCTAAATCTGGCACTGGTGTATTTTCTTTAAAATAAGTCAATCTCTCATCATCATATCCACCATACTCCAATGTAGTCCATCCCATAAATGTAAATGCATCTGCTGTATATGTTGTATTCCTTTGTAATAACTGTATTCCCACTGTTCCCTCAACATTTTGAGAAAATTCATTACCATTTACTACTACTTGTCCACCACCCTCTTTTCTTGCTGTCCCACTCTTATATATTATCTTGTATGGGTCAACTTGAACTATTTTTACACTCGTTCCTGTCGTGCCAGACTCTTCAAGCTTTACTGACAATAATGTATATTGATTATATGCTGTGTCAGCACTAAACACTACATTGTACCAATCATTTTTTGTCTTTCCTTCTACTTGTTTTATTGCATTATCTACAAATCCTATAAATATCGTTCCACCATAACCAGCACCTTGTGCATTCTTAAAGGCTACTTGCATCTCTGAATTCTCTACATCAAACCTACTTGCTGAATCTACCATCTCCATAAATCCAGTATTTACATCAGACAATACTCCTACAACTATATATCCACCATTGTCACATACATTCCCACTTACTTTGACATATGTAGAACCTAATCTTAGTTTTCCTCTCAATACTCTAAGTCCTACTCCTCCTCCATTGAAAACATTATTTGTTATCTCTACTCCTCCTCTTATCTCTGTGTTGTTTATCGTATTGTATCTCACAGCAGCATTATTCTCTATGTCACCTACTGAATTTATTGTATTACTATTTACCCTAAACAATGTATTATTTGCTAGTACCAATGCTGCATTATTTGCAGATGCATTGTCTATCTCTACTGTTGTTTTCTTACTTTGATTTCCTTCTATTATTAACTTTCCTTCATTAGAAACATTTAATGCTCCTTTTATTTTAAGTAAGCCTGTATTTTCATTTGTATTATTATTATTATCCCCAATGTTACCTATGATATTAACAGTCGCTCCACTTATAGTAAATCTTCTCATATCAAGCAACAATTTTGCTGATGTGTTATCTACAAAACTTGTCTCGCCTGATTCGATATCTATATCTATATTACTAAGCATTACTCCTTCACTTATTGTATTCTCTTTTATTTCACAATCTTTTAATGTGACAGAACTATCATTTACCAAGAAATCCTTTAATGTATTATTACTTATTGTGGTATTTTGCCATCTATTTGATGAGTTAGATGTGAATTGCCCTATGCCAGTTGCTCTTACTCCTGATATTTTTACTCCATAAATTAATGTATATGCTGTCTCATTAAATACATATCCTATACTAGCTGTACCTGTTTTTATAACAATATTATCTCCACTTCCATATACACCTACAGAACACCTACTAAACATATTGTCATTAGCTGCATTTATACTATATGATGATTCTATACCACTGCAGTTTGTAATATTCACTGTTCCACTTCCTGTGAATTTTACATTTTCCAATTTATTGCCATTTAGACAAATGTTCAACACTTTTCCATCTACATTTATTTCTTCCATAGCATTATTGGTAATATTCCCCTCGAGAACAACACTTGTTGTGTCGTATGTTGACATCAACTCTCTAGTCGATTGTACACCTGTGAAAGTTTCATATATAACTGCACTAGAGTGTGTATCACCTGTATGCTGACAATTTGATCCTGCGGCTATGCCACAAATCTTGTGAGTATGCACTTCTGATCTTGATACCCAGTTTACATATAATGAAACCACTGCACTGTTTTTATTTGTCAACTTTGCTTTTTTTGCATCTGATCCCCTTAGAACTATTTTTGGATCCTTAATCTCTTCTTTATGTTCTCCATTTTCATCCCACTCTACTTTTGCATACATCCAACCACGACCTACCGTTTCATCTCTCTCATAATTGCTCCCTACTGTTGCCATCAAGTCTCCATTATCATAATATGATGTATTCTCTATGTTTATAGGGGCTGGGCTGTTCTCATCCATATAATATCTGATTGTATATTCTACTTCGCTCCACACTGCATAAAGTATCACTATAGAATCTCTTTCATTTGTGAGAGCTTGGGTATCAGGAGTCCTATATATGATAGAATTATCATTTACTTCTTCATCCATAGTCCAACCTGTTATTACAAATCCTTCTGCCGTGTATGGTGCCTTATCAAATGGTAATAATTCGATTGTTTTGTCTATTTCTGCCTCAGCTGTTGGTTCTACATTGTCAGCATTAGTATTTATTACACTATAAGTATTATTATATTTATCAGTTGGTGTCCCTGCTTTATATACTACTTCATATGTTGCAGCTTTCCAAGTTGCACTTATCATTATAAAGCAATTATCCAAATCTACCAATTTACTGATAGTCTTTGTATCAACACCAAAACTAACTCCAGCAAATTCTTCTGTTTTATTCTCACCATTTGATGTTTCTACATATGATATTTTCCATCCACTAAATTCTTGCATAAGATTACTTGTATCATATGGATTTTCTACATTTATCTCGGCATAGTAACCATATGTCCCATTTGGATAAATACGATCACTCCTAAGTGGTGCATTTTCATACGATCCACTATTAAAATTTATTGTATAAGATTTTTCTTCCCACACAGCAGTTAGTATTATGTTATCACCTTTTCCAGCTTTAAAGCTTACTCCTTCTTGTCCTAGTTGATATTTCTCTTCTTCTCCCATCTTGAATCCTACAAGTCTCAATCCCTTTGCTTTAAAATGCTCTTCATCTTTTCCGTCAATGCTATCTATATTATTATATATCTTAATACTTTCACCACAATATCCTGTTACAGTAAATTCGCTTCCACTTGGTGATACTTGATTGCCATTTATTGAAACTGAACTTGCTGAATAAGTTATATTATATGTATCTTGCTCCCATATTGCATATACATCTTGTATTTCCCCTTCTTCAAGATTAAAGTCCAATCTCTCTCCTCCTGCTTTTACTACATCTTCATTACCTGCTGAATCTTTCCCGTATAAATATGGACTCCAACCTCTAAATGTAAATCCTTCTACTGAAAACCACACTGTGTTTGTATATTTTATAGTTCCATTACCTGTTTTCTCTGCAACCAGTAGATGGTCTTGATTTCCACCTGTTACTTCATGAATTATATCTAAATCATTACCAACTGCCTCTCCTCCATTATATCTAATAAAATATCCTGAACCTACCAATCTTATTACTACATCTTTATTGTCCTTATATCCCATCTCACATTGCTCTCTAAATTGTTTCTCTGCAGTAAATATTGTAGTTGCAATCTCTTCCCCTGCTTCAAAAGTTTTTGCTATGATTCCTCTTCCATTTATAGACCCACCACCTGGAAACATTACATTCATTCTTGATAAGTCTGATACTTCTCCTATAAATTTTACAAATCCATTTGTATTGATACTATATACAGCTACTGGATATACTGCCATAGTGAAGTATTCATCATCTTCATTTTTATCTGTTTCAAAACCATCTACAATTAAAACACCTTTGTTTCTCAACTCTATAAATGCATCACTCTCTACATATATCCCAAGTAGCATTCCTTCTGTCTTGTTTTTTCCATCACCATCTTTACAGTCTACAAACTTCGTTCCCTTTATTTCTATACTACTTGCTTCTACTACCAAACTCTTTTCTACATCTACTTTGATAACTGATTGAACACTTGTCCCTTTACTTATTGTGTTATTCAGTAATTGCAATTTAGAATTATTCTTTACTTCAAACTCCACTGTATCTTGTCCTATATCCAAGATGCTTCTGTCTGCTTTAAATTTATTATCACTTATATTAACTTCACCATTAAGAATGCTTAATTTCTCTACATTTCCTATCAATCTATTTGTTATTTCAAAACCACTTATTTCTACTTTTCCAGTAAAGAGTAAGCTACTACACTTTGTTATAATCTGCGATACACTATCATCTGTATCATTTGTTATTTTTACATTTTTTAAATATGCATTTCTATTTATATTTAAAATATCTTCATTTGTTTTTTTGATTTCTATTTCTTCTGTTCCACCTATTCCTACAACTGCATTTTCTGGATATTTTACATTTTTTATTGTTCCCTTCTTTGCTTCTAGTTTGCAATTTGTTATATATATAGCATCATAACCTGTAAATGTAATATTGGTCATATTAAAACCTGACAGACATATAGATATAATCCCTGCTCCACTTATGACAGTCTCTGTGTTTTCATTACCAATATTTGCTTGCAATTCAAATGCAACTACCCCTGGTAATTCTAATATTCTTTCCGCGGTTGATATCCTTTTATACATATGTTGCTCTGTGTGTTCTACACCTATAAATCCACAAGTGCCAACACAATCATCTACTTCTCCGCATACCTTATGGAAATGTCTTCCTACCAATCTTACAATTTGTTCTTCATCATTTTTATCTACTTTCAAATCATCAAAATGATATGTGTCATTTGAAAAAATACTATCATACTTACTTATATCTTCTACTGTATCTTTGTTCCAATTTTTTATTATCGTTCCTTCTCCATACCTGGTAGAAAAAGCAACTGTCATAACACTATCTTTTGAAAACTTCCCTGACTTATCACTTGTCAATTCTATGAAGCCATCACTATTATCACTATACACTTGATACAAACTGTCCAATTTCTCTGTCTGCCCTACATTATTATATACTTTAATAGTTGTATTTTGTGCCTTTATTTTTTGATTATCTTTAAATCTAATCCCTGAATATATCCTATCTTCAAACCTATTACTTGTTATTCTATTATTTGTTATTGTTAATTTTACATTATTTGATATATCCAATACATAGTCATCTCTTTTAAAGCTAACAATTGATATATCATCATTTTGATTATCTTCTGTTACCTCTATCTCACAATTAGTTATTGTTATATTACTATTCTCTATAATAATCTCATCTTCTCCTTCGGTAACTTCCTCGTATTCATTTGATGTATATATTACACTTAGTAAGTCTGCTTGTTGTACTTGAGAATCTTTTACATTAATATTTGCATTACTAATATTTACCTTGCTACTTATCTGCATAAATGGTTGACGGATACTTTTACCACTTATATTTATTTCTCCCATTAATTTTACTTTTTCAAATAAATACAATGAACTATCTTCAACTCCATTTGACCTATATCCTGTTATATTCATATTGCATAATGTCCAGCCCTCATGTAAATTATGATACCACAACACAGAATATGTCTTTGTTGTAACTTCCATTGGCATTGCATCTACTCCATACACTACTGCCTTTTTGCCATATGTCACTAATGGATTCTTTATTATAATTCTGCTTTGCAAAGCTCCCATCCCTGCTGCTCCACTTTTAGACCTATCTATACTTATAGGGGCTTGTATTACATTGGTTCTTAAATCTATTCCAAAAACATTTATCTCATGAGATATTATTACTCCATTATCCGTTGTTGAACAATTCGTTATATTGACTCTACCTGTCCCTGTAAAAGTAATCCCCTCTAATGATTTACCATTTAGACACAAATTAAGTGTATTATTTACCTCTATTTGCTTATAATCATTTATAAGTTGTTTCAAATAGTATGACCCTCCATCTATCAATTCTGTCGCACTCTCTACACCTATAAATCTAGTTGTAGTATTTGTGTCTATTCCATTAGCCAACAAATCTGCTTGTATAGCACTTGGATGTTTACATTTGCCATCAGGACATCCACACAAGCTATGATTATGCCTATTCCTATTATCTAAAACTGTATACAATACAATATTTCCGCCCCTACTTGCTCCAGGTAAACCTCTACTCAAGTTTGCTTTCAAATCATATTCAACTCTTTCTGATCCCTTGGTAAGAGTCCAACCAATTACATTTGCATCCTCTATATTCCACATTGATGGGTATAATTCTACTTGACTATTTATAGTAGCAACTTGCACAATGCTTGTTTCATGACCATTTCCAAAAGTGCTTTCCCAGCTCATATCGTTTGGAACATCTAACACATATGTTATATAGTAATCCATACTAGCTGTACTATCATCACCTGCAAAATAAATAAAATCTTTCTTATCTTTCTGAAATACAAATTGAATCTTAGGATTATGATTATTATAATTTGCCCCTGCCTCTCTTATTGGGAAATATTTATCAGGATTAAAAGTTAATTGTTTCCCAGCTTGGTATTCAGGCTTTGACATAAGATTTTTAAATATATTTATACTTTGCCTACTTACTTGAGTAGTATAATTATTATTAATAACTATTGGTTGTCCTATTCTCCCTGCATATCCATTATTTGAACTATTACCCACTAAATGATATAATTGATCATAATTATCATACATAATTGAAAATGGAATAAAAGAACTATTTAAATCATCTGTTCCATTATCTGACACATATATACTATCATTAAGCTCTATAACAAAAACTTTATACTCAGTTATATTTGTTTTAGCATGATGAGCACCATAAAACGAAGTACCTATAGCACTTCTTGAAGCCAAAGTCACCCCTGCAAAATAATCTCTATATGATGAAATCCCTGCTGCATTCAAGTAGTCACTAGGAAAATTAGGGGGCTCAAAAATTATAAGTGGCTCCGCACAATTCTTTTTTTCTTCCTCGTTCCTCCCTATAATAAATCTACCAAATGGATTATCCCCTTTTTCAGATTTTCTTTGTAACATCTGCACACCAGTAGGTCTCATAACAGTGCGATTATCCGTGGTTTCTATATATTTTTTGAAACTATCGGCATCATTAAACTTATCTCTTACTGATAAGAGAGTGTTATTTCTCACAATCAATGACCCTGCTACTTCGGTGTCAACACAATTTAATCTCATTCCAACTGTATAAGATGCCTCATCTGCATAAGTATCATTATTAATATGATATCTAATTTCTCTCGAATACTCACAAGTGTTATTTTCAATCAAAACCTTTGCATCACCTTGGATTCTAAAATAAAGTCTATTTTTAGGTTCAAAATTTCTTCCTAATCTTTGGTTATCTATATTTACCGCAGGCCCTATGAGACGACAATTCGTCACCTTTAATGAATAGCCACCTACCTTTTCAAATACAACTTCACCATTTTTAATATTTGCTCCATTATTATCACTTTCAAGTCTAATATCTAATAAACCTAATGGGATTGTAATGTTTGAATATCTCGTTTTATTATCTTTTGGTTGAATACAATTTTCAAAAATTAATTGTCCTTTATTTACAAACTTAAATCCTCCATCAGCAGTACCATTATCCCCATAATGACAAAACAAACCAGTGGAACAATTTTCAAAAACTGTTTTCCCTGACAAATAAACATAATCAACTCTATAAATTTCAGCAACTGCCTTATTCATTGCATATGATACTGTTGACAAATATTCATTTGTGATATTAAAATTTTTAAATGTAATATTTTCTAAATAAGCATAATCAAGACCTCTGAGAAGCAAAGCAGGATCCGATCCAAGCTTTATATTAAAACTATCATTATAATCAAATTTGCAATTACTCATATAAACTATAGGGTCACTCCTAGTTCCAGTAGTTTCATAATTCAGATGACTAGGTCTCATCGTATTGTTATTTAACAATCCTATTCTAACTGGCTGATGAAAATCTAACCCACTCAATTCCCACAAGAATGTGTTTACTACTATAGATCCATTAGAATGCCAAATATTACACCAATAATTTACCGAATTATTATTGCTTGAACTAAAAACTATTTCTCCTCTATTATAATCCTTGCTACCTTTAGATATTATACTAAGATATGCAAGATAATTATAATTATTTCCAACTCCAAAATAACAATCTTTATTATCTTGACCATATAGTACTGATTTAGTTGTGCGACAATTATATATTCCTATTGCTGTATATTCTGGTCCTTCAAAATAAAAATTTTTGACACTTTTTCCATTTAAACAAATAATAAAATTAATTCTTATTTGTTTTACCATACTAGGATATACCATTGCTAAAAAGTTATTCCAATCATAATTATCACTATCTATGTATAATTTATATGTATAGTGTTTCCAATATTTTGATGACTGCGACCAAAGCAAGCTAATTAAAGTTTTATTAAAAGAAGATATTGGTATATATTCATTTCCATAGAACCAGTTAGTTTGTTTACTCCAATTTATTTTACTATCTGCATAATCATTAGTGCTATGACTATGATTAGCTCCATATTTTATTCCTTTCTTTGTAGTTGGCAATTCGAAGTCATCATTTTCTTCTTTATTCTCTTCTTTACTTCCAAGTTTTTTACTTCTACTTGCTACCTCTACTACTTCTTCACTGCTACCCAAGATATTTTTTCTCATCATAGTTTTATAATTTTCTACTACTTTTTTAAGCAACTCTTCATCTTGTATATAGCTTGTGATATCAAATTTTTCTACTTCGTTTTCTATATCTTCATATGTCCCATCGGGCTCGTTATTATTCGCCCCTACTTCTTCGTTGTCATTGTTCTCGTTGTCATCAGCGGGCTTCCAATGGTTCGCCCCTACATTATTTTCGTTCGCTCCTACTTCTTCGTTGCCATTGTTCTCGTTGTCATCAGCGGGCTCCCAATGGTTCGCCCCTACATTATTTGAATTTGCCCCCACATTATTTTCGTTTGCCCCTACAACATTTTCATCTTCTATAACTTCTTCTTTTATTATTCCCTCAAGTTTTAATGCTTCATAACTTCTCTCATATAATTCACCCAAAACATCAACAGCAATTTCTTCTGGCATATATATAGAACTCAATTCTTCATTGCCAGTATAGTTTTCATACTTATCTACTCCACTACTAATCGCAGCTTCTACTTCTTTTATTAATTCATTTTTGTTTAATTTAAAACCTATCTCAACATTTGCTTCTCCATTTTTTACTGATTCTATAACTTCTTTTTCATTATATATCTTTTCCCATACAGCTGGAACTACTACTACTTTTTTAAGTCCATAATCATCACTTATCACAACTGAAACTATAGGACTAAGCATTTTTTCTTCTGTATACAATATCTCTCTTATAACATCTTCATCTTTTCCATACATAGCGATATCTTGTCCTTCATCTGTTGCTTGCATAAGGACTTTTTCAATCTTCCAATTATTTTCTGATAGTCCACTCTTTTGATTCCTTATAAATAAATCTATGTAGTTAGTTATGTTTTCATCTATTTGTGTTTCATTATCATTATTTTCTGCATTTGCTTCACTTGTTGTAGATGGTGAAGTCTCTGTATTATTATCAATATTTACATCGGGCTCGTAGTACTTCGCCCCTACGGCTTCGTTATCATTGTTCTCATTATCATTATCGGGCTCGTGGTACTTCGCCCCTACAGCTTCGTTGTCATTGTTCTCATTGTCATCAGCGGGCTCGCGATGCTTCGCCCCTACGGCTTCGTTGTCATTGTTCTCGTTGTCATCAGCGGGCTCGTGGTACTTCGCCCCTACCTCTTCGTTGTCATTGTTCTCATTGTCATCAGCGGGCTCGCGATGCTTCGCCCCTACGGCTTCGTTGTCATTGTTCTCGTTGTCATCAGCGGGCTCGTGGTACTTCGCCCCTACCTCTTCGTTATCATTGTTCTCGTTGTCATCAGCGGGCTCGCGATGCTTCGCCCCTACATTATTTGAATTTGCCCCTACATTATTTTCGTTCGCCTCTACATCGCCACCATTAATGTTTTCTGTAGTTTCGGTTTCTTCAACTTCTATATCTTCATCAATCCCATTTAATTCATCACTATTTTCACCTTCAGCATAAAATTCATCATCTTCATTTGGTGTTGTGGTATTTTCAGTTTCCACTGATTCACTACCATTAGTTTTTTGTGGTTTTGTACTTGCAAGTGTCGACATTGCATTACTTGACACAAGCATACTTAATAGTAGCACAAAAGAGATAACTCTCTTCAAGTTACCAACAGTAAAAACTTTTGCGGTAAAACTTTTCACTCCTTTTTTAATTTTTAGAAAGTCAATAATATGTATTTTCATATTAATTACCTCCTTGTTAAATGGATTGATTTAATATAATAAAATATTTTTTAGATACCAAAATGAAATCCGATTTGGATTTAGGTATAGTATCGCATCAAAATAATAGCACAAAAATGGCTTTTTTGTCAATATTTAATACAAAAAATTATTTAAATTAATTTAAGCTGTCAAAAACTCAAAAGTTTCATAGATTCAAAGCTTATGTTTAAATTTTTAAGCAAATAATGTGTTAATTTAAAGTCCATTGAAGGTAAAATCATAGTGCAAAAAATGGCATAACTTTAAAATAATTTTTAGAATTTATTTTCCTAACTATCTTAGAATTTAATAAATTTTTAAGTATTTTTATACATTTTATGAAATTTATTACAATTTTTAGTGATCGTAGGGGCGAAGCACCGCGAGCCCGTAGCAATACAGTAGTGTTAACCGTAGGGGCGAAGCACTGCGAGCCC